>JBMDXV010000017.1:0-2845 GCA_048594525.1 Gammaproteobacteria bacterium
ACTATCCAGACAAAAGACAGAAGGGATGATTGCTTGTGGGGTGTTAAATAAAATGACCAGGATAGGTATGCCCAAAAGTTATCGTGTAGCTTAAATTATGAACCAATGTTTCTGCTCAGAGGGTTATGCAACAACGCCCAACTACTTCTCCTCTTAATTTAGAGGTAACAATTAACAATTATAACAACGACGTTACATTATTAATAGTTGCGTTAAGTAGTTGGATGCACAGATTCCGAAGCGCGGGCGTTTTCCTATCTCGTTCTTGCTACGACCTCTTCTTCAAGCACGGGGCGGGGCTTCTGTTTATTCAAAAAGGGCCGACGGAATAAAAAAGCAAACTTACCTGCAAAAGCGGAAGGTTGAGGTTTTTTAGCAGGATGAATCTCAGGCATTGGGTTGTGTTCTGGAGCCAGTGCTTTTATTTCGTTCTGAAAATCTTTAGATAAACCCAAAGTCTTAAACACCCTGTTTTCTGAAATTTTACCTTCACATAAATGATCTAATAGTTGAATCAGGTAAATTCTTTCTTTATACCCCTTTAAGTATTCCGGCCTAATGTTTTTGAAATGCATCATATGAATGGGTTGCCTTTTCTCAAGGCGCTCGATAATAGACTGGATTTCCCTTAATTCTAATTTTTCTAAACGCTCCTGTCTTCTCCAAAATTTAAATAGAGAAGGAATGGAAGCCAGGTCTTCTTTTTTATAGCTGGCTTGGAATGAAGCATATTTCCCTTCTTTGAGGAAGCCCATAAAAGCAGCCCGTAAATCAGTATAACTTTTCAAATCCATTGTAGCATTTGGCACTAAGGCACTCTGAGGACAAATCAATGTTCGAGCATAAGTAAGTAAATTACCCCGTTTACCCTGAAACGGGTCAGATTCCAATTCAAAAAATATTTTCTGATTGAGATTTCCTATTATTTTTTCCAATCCGGTCTTGATCTCGG
This sequence comes from Gammaproteobacteria bacterium, assembly GCA_048594525.1. Classification (GTDB taxonomy): domain Bacteria; phylum Pseudomonadota; class Gammaproteobacteria; order Francisellales; family CACEW01; genus JAJZUD01. Next base: position 953 of record JBMDXV010000017.1, read on the forward strand.
CAAGCTGTTTTGATGTATAAGGCTTGCCTAATTCCAGGCTGTTCAAGCTACTCAACTTGTCTTTTATTTTTTCTCTTTGCACCATTAAAGCTTTTCTGGAATCAATCACTTCAGAAAAGCTGAGCGTTTTCATCCCCTCAAATATCCCTTTCAATTCTTGATCTAGCTCAAACGAAATAGTCGCATTAAAAATATTCACTTCTAGCGTGAGAAAGTGCGCGAGATTCACGTTAAATTGAGAACTAATTGAAACCATAAGTCCTAAGGCTTGCTGATAGCGCTCCCTTTCTTCAGGGAGTAAGGATTTTTCTTCATTGAGTCTATTTTTTACTTCCTCTAGTTTAGAGATGCATGTGGCGTGGGTTTCTTTGAGAAAGGTTTGCAGTTTTACCATGGGTTCGCTTTCTAAAGTTCCCATTTTATTTTCCAGATCAAGAAAAAAGTGATAAAGCCTATCCAAATAGTCCTGTGCCGGAGACTTTTCCGAAACTGATCTCAAAAGATTATTTGTATAAATGTAAACTAAAAGCTCACTTTTACACCGTCCAAAACGATGTCTCCATTGCTCAAGCGGCGTCATTTCTTGGGTGAACTCAACGCTTGCTTCTGCATTAAACACCATGTTTTGGAACATGTTAAACAATGGGATAGGTGCGGTAACTCCCATCTTTTTTGGTATTTTAAAATTCCATTTTTTAATGACCTCTTGCAGTCCTCCCGCTTGAAGTAATTTTATCACCATGTCAGCACAATTATTCTTCCAAAAATGATACTCAAAAGGATTGGATTTAAGGGTTTGCCCTTCTAATAACATGTTTTCGACATCTAAAGCCAGCTTAGGATTTGGCCCTGAACAGTCAAAAATCAGGGCCTGGCATGTTTTATACCGTAGTGGTGCATGAGCATTCGTTAAAGCATCTAAATCTTCCGCTTTAGTACGAAACCGCCCTTTTTCCTGTGTGTTTTTTGGAAAATGTAAGCGCTCTAACACCCCATCAATAAATCCTTTTCGCAAAGGGACAGGCCTAGCCGCTCTGTCCCGACCGGCGCTCAAGTACAGGCTTTGATTTCCATTGATGACTTCAACAGCCAAGTGCCCACCGGACGGAACTGAAAAAATTTCATTTTTTTTGTCGGTGTTAAAAATATATACAATGACGCATTTCTTTGGAAGCGTAACATTTTCGCCAATGCCCATTTTTTTTTGATTTTGCTCTTTTTTAATTTCATCTTTAAGTTTTTTTATTTTTTCGTCAGTTTTATTAGACTCCTTATTAATCTGTTCTAAATAATAATTCTTTAATTTTTCTATATTAAATAAGAGGTTTGATTCATTAAACTGAGCTTCTACCGCTCTTTGTTCATTACGCACAAAACTTAAAAAAGCATTGACTTCAGCAAGGTGTTTTTGCAGTTTTGTTTTATGCTTTTCCAGCACTTCTAGGGTTTGCAAATCATCCGTTAAAGTATAGGCTTTCAGTTCACTTTCCCAAAACTCCTGAGACAAGGGTTCACCCATGAAGCTTAAATTTTCAAACACCTGCTTTTTAGCCTGATTAACTTGTGCAGTTAAATTCTGGGTAAATGTATCTAAAGGCTGACCTGACTGCGTTTTTTGCCACTCAGATATAAGCACGGCCCTATTCATCTGCTTTGCATTGATTTCAATATAAGCTTGTAATGTATTTAAAAGATTTCTTAAAAGTTCCGGCATCTTTGATTTATATATTTTTACTAATTAAAATTTATTATATATTATTTATCTTTTAAAGTCAATAAATATTATATTATTTGAATAAATCATTGAGGCACTTGCAAAATTCCTCAAACGAGTGGATTTATTGATGGCGTTGTTGCATAACCCTCTGAGCAGAAACATTGGTTCATAATTTA
>JBMDXV010000170.1:0-2647 GCA_048594525.1 Gammaproteobacteria bacterium
CAAAATTAGGGTTCCAGTAATCTCCCTTCGCAAAACCTTGGGTATAATTGCCTTGTTGCCCGTTATTTAAAACCGCCGCTACAGTCATAATCTGGCCTTGAATATTTTTTTGTATCTGCAACGAACCTTGGGTACTCGCATTGAGGGATAAAATGTTACAATAATGTGCACCATTGCAGTCATCTGCGCTGTCTATGTATAAATTATACCCTTTTGCAAGATTTTGAAACGTATCAAAATGCATATAATATGTCACGCCTGATGCAGCTGGAACAAATTCCGGAAAAATGACAGGCACCTTAGTCTGAGCAGAAACACCTGCAATAGCTTGATTAAACCCATTAATCGTGGAAGATTGCATCCACAATAGTGGGACACTGGCCTGAGCCATTCCAACACTGCTGAGGAGAAATAATATCATTTTTTTCATAGCTCATTCTTCTTAAGTAAAAAGGGCCACTATTGTAGCACAATAATTAAAACACTGCTCGCTTAGAACTGTGGTTTACTGTATCATTGACGAAATAATTAATTTTTCCAATAAAAAAATCAACAAGAATGTTCTTTAGAAGAAAATTGCATCACGCAGAAACGGCTTTAGAGGAAGTATTTAACGCGCTCACCCATGGGCTCGGCATGCTATTTGGAATTATTGCACTTGTGATCATGGTGAGCCTCTCCGTCTTGCATGGCTCACCTTTGAAGGTTGTCACGACTGCTGTTTACGGCGCCACAATCGTGTTTATGTTTACGGCTTCTACCTTATACCACGCTTTTCCTTGGAAAAAAACAAAAGCTGTTTTTAAAGTTTTAGATCACAGCAGCATTTATCTTTTAATTGCAGGCTCTTATACGCCTGTGGTTTTAGTGAAAATGGGCGGGCCTTGGGGCTGGTCCATGTTTGGTATCATCTGGGGGCTTACCGTCTTTGGCATTATTTTTAAATTGTTTTTTACAGGTCGATTTGAGGTTTTTTCATTGGCCTTATATGGGATTATGGGTTGGCTCATCGTGATTGCTTTGGATCCCTTAATGGCGAGCATGCCAACGGGAGGCCTCGCCTGGCTACTTGCGGGCGGCGCTCTTTATACTTTGGGGGTTATTTTTTATGTCTTAGATACCCGCTATCATTTTGCTCACTTCTTGTGGCATTTATTTGTACTCGCTGGCTGTATCTGCCATTTTTTTGCTATCTTATTGTATGTCATCTATTAAAAAAAGGTTTTTTAATGTCCTTCCCTCATGTCTCTCTACGCGGTCAGAATGTGATTGCTTCTCCCATCCGTAAATTTCTCCCCTTGATGCAGGCCACGAAAGCCAAGGGCATTAAAGTATATCAACTCAATGCGGGAGACCCCGACCTTGAAGTGCCCGAGGCTTTTTTTGACGCGGTTAAACGTTTTCCAGCAAAACATTTAAATTATGCTCCAAGCCCCGGAATGAGTGACCATGTTGCCGCTTGGATTCAATATTACCAGCAATTTAATGTGGAACTCAGCCCCACAAACCTTCTGCCAACAGTAGGCTGCGCAGAAGCGATCTTATTTGCTATGATGGCGGTCGCCGACGTTGGGGATGAACTCCTGGTTTTTGAACCGCTCTATGTGAGCTATAAGTCTTTTGCAACGATGATTGGCGTGAAGCTCATCCCAATTACTCTCAAAAATTCTGAAGGCTTGATGATTCCCGCTGGGCCTGAAATCGAAAGCAAAATCACAGACAAAACCCGAGCCATTGTCATCATTAATCCGGACAACCCCACGGGAAAACTCTGGACAGATAGCGAGCTTGACCTTATTCTCTCGATCGCTAAAAAGCACACTCTTTTTATCATCAGCGATGAAACCTATCGAGAAATACGCTTTCAAGGCGCGCCCTCTTCTCTTCTCGCACGACCTGCCGCACGAGATCGCACCATTCTCGTTGACAGCGTATCCAAGCGCTTTTCAATGCCGGGTGCACGCGTTGGATGTATTGCTTCTTATCATCAAGATGTGATGGCATCTGTTCTAAAATTTGCGCAAGCGAGGCTCTCAGTCGGCACGCTTGAACAGCATGCACTCATTCCACTTCTTGAACATTCAGAAACGTACACAAAGCCCGTACAAGAAGAATATCATCGGCGTCGTGACGTGGTTTATCAAGCTCTCTCGGCCATGCCGGGCGTCGTTTGCTCTAAGCCGGAGGGGGCGTTTTATATTTTTGCAAGCTTGCCTGTTGACTCGGCGGAGCGCTTTGTCACCTTTCTCATCAGTGAATTTCAAGATCAAAACGAAACAGTCATGCTCTCTCCGATGGGCGACTTTTATCTCACCCCGGGACTGGGGGTGAACGAAGTACGTATTGCGTATGTCTTGAATATTAAAGACCTGACTCGCTCAATGGATATTGTCAGGAAAGCGCTCCTCGTTTATCCCGGAAGAACACTTTAGCATAAAGAGACTCGCATGCTTATGGATATAAAATTGCCAAAATTTTTGCTTTCTAATACAATAAGCTCTGTATAAAAATGGCTCTCTGCCTTTTCTAGTTGATGATCATTAAGAGAACACTGCGTAACCTTGAAGATCAATATATAATCTTTGAAATAAAGTTTCTGGTTTAGAGATACCATAGCAGCGTCGTTTAATCACTTTGATCAAATTAT
>JBMDXV010000171.1:0-2965 GCA_048594525.1 Gammaproteobacteria bacterium
GTGATACGCGAGGCGATCTGTGATTTGTTTGAAGGTTTCGGCCGCAGTGGGCTCATTAAAGCTGGCTTCCAGGTCAAGCGCGAGGCCATCGACTTTATAATTGGGATTCAAGCTTTGCGCATATAAAATAGGTTCAACTAAGGTATTGGCCAGCATGGACTGCTCCGTCGGATTAAAACTCATGAAATCCCCTTTGACACCGTTTGTGAAATCAAAGTTCAGGGTCAAGCCGACATTTTTTGTGGGATCGGTCGGATTTGCGAAGAAGCCGGTCGAAGGATCAATAAGGGTACCGATCCAGTTGCCTAAAGTGTTACTGCGATCCGTTGTGATGCCCATATCGGGGCCGTTTACAAATTCATCCGCAGGATCGTTATCGCTTCCTGTCGGCGGCGCAAGCTGCCAGTGAGAAAGTTTATAATCCGTCGGGTCCGTAAAGCCATATTGCATGCTAATCATTTCGGCCAACACCGATTTAATCGGGTTCGCTGGTAAAAAGTTGGCGTTGACGTATTGTATATCTTTGCCATAACTCACAAAATCACTGGGCCAGCCGGTGGCTTGTGCATTATCGGGATCTTGCCCTGAATACACATAAACAGAAGGAAACGAGCCGATAATATTCGTTGTCGCAACCGCACCGGTTCTCCAGGCGGCTAAATTAGGATTGGCTGCATTGACGTTGAGATAAAAAGACTGCCAGGCGGATTCATTCCCTGCAGTGGCTTTGACATTAATTTGATAGATGCCATTCGTGAGACCTTGTGCCACAAGATTGCCGTTGCCATCAATAGAGAAGTTATTGTCTGCACAGGTGACGGCAGGGACGCCGGGATTTGCTGCTGCGGAAGCTTCCGTGTCGATCCTCGTAATGCGGACGTTGTTGCAGTTTTGTGCTTCCGGTGAGCCATCAGCCACGACACTGCTGTCAAAGCTAAAGCTTTCCTGGTTGTTCGTCGCCGGGTCAGAAAAGTATTGGCTTAAATTAACGACGGGGGTCGCGGTGTTGAAGTCACTGGGCTCGGCAGAGATTTCCATTAAATCAGGATAGGTATTATCAATTTGATTGTTATCGGCATCCCAGCGATTGGGGCTTGCTGCTACGAAGGTGCCATCGGGCGCATTGTAAGCGGGCAAATTACGAATCATTTCTTCAACCGTGCGGGCACGTAAGCCGTTGTAAAGAACGACAGGCAAGATTCCGGATTGATTATAGCCTGCCTTCACCACATCAGGAGTGGTGACGGTTAAATTACAGACGAGTTTGTTCGGGTCACCCTTCACGTCCTGGCAATTGGTATCGTGCTGAAAAACAGAGGTGAAGGTGTTTTCAGTTAAAGGCTGTGCTAAAAAAAGCTCGGCAATATTGCTATTGCCCGGTAGTTGACTCAAATAAGGAGAGGCGCCAGCCACAAGGTTGGCATCTCCCGTTAAAGTATAGGTGGTAGCAGGCGTGTAGCCTCCGTCACCATTGGCATCGGCAACCGGAAAATAATTCCCTAAATTTGCAATGACATCATTCGGTGTGGAGGTAGGCAAGCCCTTGTACCAGCTAAAGCCATCGAGTTCATTCACATTGATTTGAACATAGGGGAGGAGGGTGCTTGCGACGGGATCAGCAGAAGCGTTTGAAAACCCTGCGCCTAGGGCCAGTAGGGTGGCCACAGCCACTAATTTTTTTCTAATTTTAAGTTTATTATTTAACAAAGTACCCTCCGTTTAAATTTTTGGTAAGCTAAATCGCGCAACATTATATGATAATTTTTCAATAAGTCAATATATTTATTTTATATATAATCATAAAATTGTTTGGGTTTAAAGAAGAAAGTTGTTAAAATCTTAAACAATGCCTACACAAGGAAATCTATGAAGCCTTCTCAACTGTATCGTGAGGCTGTGCAAAGTCAGAAAATTGAAGCAGATCCTGCGCAAGAGCGGGTGCTTGAGGTCTGCGATGTCCTGTATACAGAACTCTCAACGCCGCGACCGAAATCCATCTGGCCTTTTATGAAAGAGAAAGCGGTGAAGGGGATTTATATTTACGGGGCCGTGGGACGGGGTAAAACGTATTTAATGGATCTGTTGTATGAATCCCTCACCGTGCCAAAATTACGTCAGCATTTTTATGAATTTATGTCGAGTATTCATGTCGAATTGAAACTTCACCAAGGACAGGTGAATCCTTTACACAAGGTGGTTGAGGAGTTTGCGAGACGTGTTAAAGTCTTGTGTCTCGATGAATTCTTTGTTGAAGATGTCGCGGATGCGATGATTTTATCTTCGCTGTTGCGTTATATGATGGAGTTTAAGGTGATCCTTGTGACCACCAGTAATGTGGTTCCCAAGAATTTATATCGGGAAGGATTGCAGCGCGATCGCTTTCTTTCCGCCATTCAACTCATTGAAACAAACATGCAGGTGCTGAGTTTGGAGCATCCCACGGATTATCGGATGCTGCATGACTTCAAGAGCAATAACTATCATTCTCCTTTGGATCGGCAAATGCAGTTTTTGGACTATCACTTCCTGCGCTTAAAAGGCGAGGCTCCTGTGCTAGACCCTCACTTTGTCGTGAATGAATGGGGCTTTAATGCGGTACAAAGAACGGCAAAACTGATCTGGTTTGATTTTAACGAACTTTGTGTCAAAGCGCGTTCATCTCTTGATTATCTTGCCTTAACAGAAACTTACACCGCGATCTTATTGCAAAATGTCCCCGCTTTAGAAGACAAAGACAGCGATGCAGTCCGGCGATTGATTGCGCTCGTAGACACCTGCTATGATCGCAGAATCACCCTGATTATGGCAGCGGCTGTGTCCCTCCATGCCCTGTATCAAGGCCAGCGCTTGGCCTTCGAATTTGAACGGACGGTGAGCCGATTAATCGAGATGGCGGGATGGGTGTAATCCCCCTTGAATTTATATTGATCTGAATTTAAAATAGCCAAAAATTTTCAGAGATGTG
>JBMDXV010000172.1:0-9028 GCA_048594525.1 Gammaproteobacteria bacterium
GAACTATCCAGACAAAAGACAGAAGGGATGATTGCTTGTGGGGTGTTAAATAAAATGACCAGGATAGGTATGCCCAAAAGTTATCGTGTAGCTTAAATTATGAACCAATGTTTCTGCTCAGAGGGTTATGCAACAACGCCCGGCAGGCTCTCAATTCCAAGCCTGGCCCATTTCCAGATCGACGAGCAAGGGAACCTTTAAAGGATAGGTATTCTCCATAATCCTTTTGAGTTCAGCCGCGACGTGATCGGTTTCTGCATCCTCCACTTCTACCACGAGTTCATCATGCACCTGCATGATCAAGTGTGCTTTCATGTCGGAACGGGTTTGTAGCCACTGCCAGAATTCAATCATGGCTTTTTTGATGATGTCCGCAGCCGTGCCCTGCATCGGGGCGTTGATGGCGGCGCGTTCGGCTCCTTTGCGTTCCAGGGCGTTTTTACTGTGAATAGCAGGGAGATACAGCCGCCTGCCGAGGAGAGTCTCGATATAGCCTTGCTCATGCGCAAGCACGCGCGTTCTTTCCATATAGCGCAGCACGCCCGGATACCGTGCAAAATAAAGGTTGATGTAGGTGTCGGCTTCCTTGCGGCTGATTTCCAATTGCTTGGCGAGACCAAAGGAGGACATGCCATAAATCAAACCAAAGTTAATGGCTTTGGCGCGGCGGCGTAAATCGGCGGTGACGTCTGCTTCAGAAATGCCGAGGACCTCCGCGGCTGTGGCGCGATGGATGTCTTTCCCTTCCCGAAACGCTTCGATCAACCCCACATCTTCCGAGAGGTGGGCCATAATTCGAAGCTCGACCTGAGAATAATCGGCTGAAATCAATTTAAATCCGGGCGGGGCAATGAAGGCTTTGCGAATTTCTTTGCCTGCATCGGTCTTAAAAGGAATATTCTGTAAGTTGGGATCGGTCGACGACAGTCTACCCGTTGCGACAATGGCTTGCTGATATTGCGTATGGATGCGCCCGGTTTTGGGATGGATTAAGGTGGGGAGTTTATCGGTATAGGTGTTTTTGAGCTTGCTGAGGTGACGGTATTCAAGGAGGAGTTTAGGAACGGGGTGCAGGCCGGATAAATCTTTGAGCGCCGCCTCATTGGTCGAAGGCTCGCCCTTCGGGGTTTTTTGCGTGACCGGGAGACCCAAGGACCCATAGAGTACTTCAATCAACTGCTTGGGTGAACCTAAATTAAACCGGAGTCCTGTTTCAGTAAAAATAGTTTCGCTGATTTCTGTGAGACGCTGATGCCAGCGGGCGGATAATTCGCGAAGCTTGACGGGATCAACCATTACGCCGAAGGTTTCCATGTCAGCCAGCACTTCAACGAGGGGCATTTCAAGTTCATTAAACACTTGCTCTAAGGCGGGTGTGTGCGCCAGTTTCAGGCGCAATTTTTCATAAAGCTGCCAGGTAAAGTCCGCATCTTCACAGGCATATTCGGTCAGATTTTCAATTGGCACGGATTCAAGGGGTAGGGCATTGCGGCCTTTGCCGACCAGGGCTTCAAACGAGATGCCAGTCTCGCCGAGTTCCCGCAGTGCCACTGCTTCGAGATTGTGCCGATTCGCGGTACTGTTGAGCACATAAGAGGCAAGCAAGGTATCAAACAGCAAGCCTTCCATTGGGATGCCCTGGCTTTCCATCACCTTCAAATCAAATTTGGCATGATGGGCAATTTTACCGATAAGGGGATCTTGCAAAATCGGGGTGAGGGCGTGTAAAACGTAGGCTTTATCCAGGTGCGAACTTTGGTGGCGGGTTGGAATAAAATAAGCCTCACCTGTACAAAAGGAAAACGAGAGACCGACCAAATCCGCTCGGAGCGCATCTAAATCAGTGGTTTCGGTGTCAAAGGCAAAATAGGGCTGGCGCGCAAGCTGTTTGAGAAAAGTCTGAAAGGCAGCTTGATCCTGAATCAGCACATAGCGCTTGGGCTTTACGTCTGTTTGGATTAAGGTTTTTTCCGCCGGAATCGCCTGAGCGGGTAGATTTTTGAGCCAGGAATCCAGGCCATATTCAAGGAGCAAAGGCGAAAGCGTGGCATAGTCAGGAGAAACGGGTTTCAAATCCGGTAAATCAGGGAGTTCAAGATCACACCGGATGGTCACGAGTTCCTTCGCAAGCGGAAGCGTAGCCAAGTGGAGCGCCAAAGCCTCACCCACTTTCCCGCGAATGCCGGAATGATTGGCGATGATCGCGTCCAAAGAGCCAAATTCATTCAGCCATTTCGCAGCTGTCTTGGGACCCACGCCCGGCACACCGGGCACATTGTCACTCGTATCGCCCGTTAAAGCGAGAAAGTCGATGAGTTGAGCCGCAGGGACGCCAAACTTTTCAATTAAATATTCGTTGGTAATATCCGTGTTTTTCATTTGATCATGAATGCCTATCAAAGGCGCCAGCAATTGCGCGAGATCTTTATCACTGGAGATAATGAGTACTTGTCGCCCCTCGCGCGCATATCGCGTAGCTAAAGTGCCGAGCACATCATCTGCCTCGACACCCGACTTCAAATACAAAGGAAATCCCAATAATTGAATGAGCCTGTGGAGAGGCTCAATCTGAACGGCGAGATCTTCCGGCATCGCCAGGCGATTGGCTTTATACAAGGGATAGAGTTCATGGCGAAAGTTTTTCCCTTTGGCATCAAAGACGACGAGGATTTCTTCCGGATTAAATTGCTCCTTCAGTTTTCTCAGCATATTCAACACGCCAAAGATCGCGCTTGTGGGAAAGCCTTTTTTGTTGGTGAGATTGGGGAGCGCATGATAGGCGCGAAATAAATAAGCCGAGCCATCAACTAACAGAATAGGTGCCATGAGAAATTTCAGGTTAAAATTGTGAACCCGCATTATCAACAGATCGAGGCTGCAATGCAATCCTTCCTTTCCTTCCCGCACCACGACTGGGAGATGTCCTTTTCCAAAAAAGAGGAGGAGGCAGCCATCGATGGATTAGAAGCGGGGCAATTGCTATTGTTCCCCCATCTTGCTTTTGCCTTAGAAAAAGCCGAACAGCGCTTTTTGAATCCTGCCTTTCTCGCGCCGAAATCCAAAAATATCAGTTACAGCCTCGCGCACAATACCGTGAAAGGCGCGACCGCTTCAGAGGAAGAGTTAGCGATTCTTCATGCCATGATGCGGCGCTTTGCCTTATCGAGCCAAGGCTTAATAGAAAAAGCATTTCCTCACTATATCGGGCACCTCATTGTAGGACGCACGAGTTATCGACCCGCGCGGGTATCGGATCGACAGACATCTTATCGAAAAGATGATCGCCTTTTACACGTGGATGCGTTTCCCGCCACGCCGACAGGAGGTCTCCGTATTCTGCGGGTCTTTAGTAATATCAACTCTAAAGGCGAGCCGAGAGTCTGGCATACTGGTGAAGATTTTCGCACCGTTGCAGAAACGTTTTTTCCCCGGATTTCCCCGCCTTGGCCCGGAAAGCATGCGCTCATGCATGTCCTGAACCTCACAAAATCAAAGCGCAGTCTCTATGATCACTACATGCTGAACATTCACAATCGCATGAAAGAAGATCAGGCCTATCAGAAGAGGGCGATTCAGGCGCGTCTTGAGCTCCCTGCCCATTCAACCTGGATTGTAGAAACCGATGCAGTCTCCCACGCTGCGCTTTCCGGGCAATTTATGCTGGAGCAGACGTTTTATTTGAAGGTCCCTGCCATGATGTGGCCGGAGCGGTCTCCTTTGCGGATTTTGGAGTCTTTAGTCGGAAAGGGATTGGTTTGAATTGTAAGCGTGATTTGATTCGATCGCTTGCATAATTGAAAACCAGGCGCAGCGTAAAACCCAATCTGCGCCTGATTCGCCTGAGCGACTTAGGATTTAACCGTTCCGCCTGCTTTTTTACACGCTTTTGCAGTCATCATGGTGACACCCTGACCTTTACAGGCATTTTTGCCTTTACAGGAATTGTTTGCCGTTTTGCATGCGCCTGTTCCTTTACAAGCATTCACACCCACACAAGCCACATTGGAGTTGCTTGCGGCGGAAGCCATTGCGGGCGTCATTGCGAATGCGCCTGCGACACAGGCAGCCAACGCCATGCCGACTATTTTTGTTTTTTTGTTTAACATAAAATCTCCTTTTAGGATGTTTTTTAGGGGACTGAGTTCAAGGGTTGAATCTCAATCTTCGTTATTAAGCCTTTATCAATCCAGGACTTCAATAGACTTGCAGCATGCATGATCAGTTGATCCTGAGAAATCCAGCGGCCTAAACCTTCACATATTTCCCCAAAGGGTAAGCCCGCCTGCGCAGCGCGCACGGCCCAGGCTTCAGAGGCCTTGAGTCTGGAGAAATAGGTTTCTAATTCAAATCGCCACAACATCCATGTTTGTGGGATGTTGTACTTTTTAACACAAAAGCGTTGTAGTTTTGAAGATTGCGCAGCCTTCCACGCTCGCAACGCATTCCATTCACATTCTAAAACCTGGAAGGCGGGGTGGAATTGAAACTTCATCTGCGCCCATTTTTCAGGGGGAATTGCCTGAATTGCCGTATCATAGAGATGAGGTGTATCTTCTGCATCAAAGCTCGTGGCAAGCGCCTGCTCAAAGTGGGCAATTTCTTGCCAAAAACCTTGATATTCAAGGGTGGCTTCTTTGAGAAAAGCAGGAAAATGCGTACCAAACCAGCGAATGGAGCGATGGACAGAGGGGTTGCGGTCGAGGTATTTTTTTCCCAGATTCTGAAACCGGTCTTAGACCATGAGTTTAGCCACAATGGGATAATAGTTTTGCAAAGATTCGAGCAACCGTAATCGGTAGGCTGTCCCATAAATATCTAAACGCGTAGCGGCAGAAGCGGTGAGGTCTGTCACTACCTCTTGTAAAACAGTGGGATTTTGATGCAGGAGATAATCCTGAAAGCATTGTTGTAAGCTCGCGAGCGATGTAATCATGAGGCACGCTTTTCCGTTTGACTAAGAACGGCAGCTGAAATGGAGCGGGCCTGTTCAAGTTCGGTGACAAGGCTTGCAAGGGGCGGAATATCATCATCGCGCTCAATCATCGTAGAGACGGGTCCAAACAAAGAAACTGCCTCTGTATATAAGGCCCAAACCGGGTCTGCCACATTCGTGTCATGGGTATCGATAATGAGGTTTCCCTGTGCTGTATACCCCGCTAAATGATGTTGCTGCACGCGGGAAGCGGGAAGATTCCGGAGATAGGTCAAAGGATCGAAGTGATGATTTTTGGCGCTCACAAACACATTGTTAATATCGAGGAGAATCAGGCAATTAGCAGCTTCTGCGACTTCGCTTAAAAATTCCCATTCCGTCATGGTGGAAGCGTGATAGGTAAGATAGCTCGACACATTTTCAATCAGAATTTGGCATCCTAATTGATTCTGAACGGCGCTGATTCGCGCGCTGACATGTTTGATGGCAGCATCCGTATAAGGAAGGGGTAAAAGATCATGAAGGTTCTGTTGGCTGGTTCCTGTCCAACAGAGATGGTCTGAAATCCAACAGGGCTGAATGCGATCTGCTAGGGCTTTGACGTCTTTTAAATAGCCTGTGTCCAAGGGGTCCGTTCCCCCAATCGACAAAGACACGCCATGCATGACAATAGGATAACGCTCTCTGATCGCATCTAAGTAATATAAAGGCTTGCCGCCAGGAACGAGATAATTTTCAGTAATGATTTCAAACCAGTCCACCGGAGGCGAACACGTTAAAATATCCTGATAATGATCCGGCCGGAGACCGAGGCCAAATCCCAAATAAGGCAAGCTTTTCGTTTTTACCATCTAGATTAAGTCAGGCTTAGATTTATTTCAGTATAAGGACTCGAAAATAAAATGTAAAGCCGGGACGCGGATCACCCGTTTAAGCCGCTTCTACGTCTTCAGCTTGCAAACCTTTGGGGCCTTTACCGATGACGAGGCTCACTTTATCGCCTTCATGCAGAGTTTTAAAGCCATCTCCTTTGATGCTTCTGTAATGTACAAATACATCTTCACTGCCTGGTACTTCAATGAAACCAAACCCTTTTTTATCGTTGAACCATTTAACGGTTCCTTGTACTCTGTCTGCCATATTAATCCTCTAAAATTGAACAAAAAATGAAAGCCCGTTTAGGCTTTCACCACAGAGTGTAAAGGGGTTCTTTTGAAATGTAAAGCGTGGTTCACAATTTTTGTTGCCAGGCATAGAGTAAGTCTAAAGCCGCTTTAGGGGAAAGGTCCTCTAATCGTAAAGCTTGAAGCGCTTCAATAACAGGGTGAGGAAGAGGCTCTAAGTCACTGAATAGGTCAGGAAAATCGAGCTCCAGAGCTTTGGTTTTTTGGCTGCGCGTTGGTGCGAGGCGGGCAGTTTTTTCAAGCTTTTTAAGATGCAATTTTGCGCGATCAATCACGTCGAAGGGAACCCCCGCCAAGCGGGCTACTTGTAAACCGAAGCTCCTACTTGCGGGGCCTTGTTTAATCTCATGCAAGAAGATAATGTCATCCTGGTGTTCCACGGCATTGAGATGCAGATTGTGGATTTTAGGGTGTTCATTTGGAAGATCGGTGAGTTCAAAATAATGAGTCGCAAAGAGCGTATAAGATTGATTGTGGGTGGCAAGATGCTCTGCAACCGCCATCGCAAGTGATAAGCCGTCATAGGTGCTGGTGCCTCGTCCAATTTCATCAACTAAAACGAGGCTCTTTTCTGTGGCTTGGCGCAGAATCTGAGCGGTTTCAGTCATTTCCACCATGAAAGTGGAGCGCCCACTCGCGAGATCATCCGACGCGCCGATTCGGGTAAAGATGCGATCGATGGGCCCGATTCGGCAGGCTCCGGCCGGCACATACGCGCCGACATAAGCCAGCAGCGCAATAAGCGCCGTCTGACGCATATAGGTTGATTTTCCCCCCATATTCGGGCCTGTGATGATGAGCATTTTGCGCGTGCTGCTGAGGATGCAATCATTGGGAATGAAGTGACCCTCAAGGACGGATTCCACCACCGGATGACGGCCTTTTGTAATCTCGATGACCGGTGTGTTGACGAGTTCAGGTCGGCAGAGTTTGAGGGTCTTAGCGCGTTCTGCAAAATTGGCGAGAGCATCGAGTTCCGCAAGTGCCTGAGCCATGGTTTGCAGGGTGAAAAGATCTACACTAATCGTTGTCAAGAGGTCCTCATAAAGATGCTTTTCGCGCGTCAAGGCCCGCTCGCGTGAACTTAAAATTTGGTCTTCAAAGCTTTTGAGTTCGGGAGTAATGAAGCGCTCCGAATTTTTAACAGTCTGGCGACGAATATAATGTGCGGGTGCACGGAGGGCTTCAGCTTTGGAAATCTCAATGTAAAAACCGCTGACTTTGTTATAGGCTACTTTTAAGTGATTGAGGCCTGTCGCTTTCCGTTCACGCTGTTCCAGGTCGAACAGGAATTGATCGAGATTCGCGCTCAGTTTGCGCAGGGTATCCAGATCTTCATCATATCCCGTCGCGATCACGCCACCGTCTCGGATTAGCATGGGCGGATTTTCAATCAGGGCGCGTTGTAATAAAGCGAGGAGCGTGGGATGTTCTTCTAACTGCAAAGCCCGATTTTTTAAGGCGGGCGAGTCTGTTTGATTCAATAGATTTTTAATATCAGGCAAGGCTCCGAGGCTTAATCGAAGCTGCGTTAAATCTCGGGGGCGCGCGGTTTTTAAGCCAATGCGCATCAGGATGCGTTCGAGGTCTGCAATGCATTTCAGTCCTTCTTGCACGCTTGAAGTGCAATCGGTTAACAGGAAATCTGCAATGAGATTTTGGCGCTCCGTCAGTACCGTCAAATTTCGGCTCGGCGCATTCAGCCAGCGTTTGAGCAAGCGGCTTCCCATCGCTGTGCAGGTGTGATCCATAATAGAAGCCAAAGTAAAATCTGTGCCGCCTTGCAAGTTCACATCAATTTCAAGATTGCGGCGGGTTGCGGCGTCCATGAGGACATTTTCGGTGAGTTCTTCTATCGCGATAGAAGGGATCGGCAACTGTTCTCTTTTCTGAGTTAATTTCACATACTGGAGCAATAAGCCTACGCCGATACAATGGGCAGGCTCGCACAGTCCCAGTTCCTTGGCAGAGTGCACTTTAAAGTGATCGCTCAAGATTTTATTGTGCGTCACGGAAGAAAATTCAAATTGCGGGCGAAGGTTTAAATGAAAGCTGCTCAGCGTCGGTTTGAGGGGACTGTCTTCAAACAGCAACACTTCGTTCGGCTTTAAACGCGCGAGTTCAGCGAGAAGCGTTTCACAGCTGAGCTTCGGAATCAGCCCAATTTTACCCCGTGATAAATCGAGATAAGCAAGGACGAAAGAATGGGCTTCTTCAACAATCGTGGCTAAGAGATTATCACTGCGCTCGCTTAAAAACGCCTCATCGCTGAGCGTGCCCGGCGTGATGATGCGGCTAACTTCGCGTTTAACAGGGCCTTTTGCGGGTATCTCTCCCACTTGTTCGCAAAGGGCAACTGATTCGCCAAGGCGGAGGAGTTTCGCGAGATAGCCTTCTGCTGCATGATAGGGGACGCCCGCCATCGGAATCGGGTTCCCATTCGACTCTCCCCGATGTGTCAGCGTGATGTCGAGGAGCTTTGAGGCCTTATGAGCATCTTCAAAAAAAAGCTCGTAAAAATCGCCCATGCGATAAAAAAGCAGCATGTGAGGATAATCTTTTTTGATGCCGAGATATTGCTGCATCATGGGTGTATGTTTAATAAGCTCAGGATTCACGTGGGTTTACAGTCAAATCTGCGAAGACGAAATCATACTGAAATACGCATTAAAATGCGAATCAGGATAGTCCCCTCGTTAGCCCCATTTTGAGCTGCTTTAAAATGACTTTATCCATCGCAAATAAAACCGGTTTGCGTTTGCCTTCAATGAACAAACATAAGGTGCCATCCTGAATTTCTGCTTTGAGCACTTTGGGAAGGGTCTGTTCTTTTTTAGACAGGCGCGTTTCTCGAATGAGTTCGCGATAACTGCCTCTAAAATCAAGGCTGTTCATTTTTTTTAGGGTAGAT
>JBMDXV010000173.1:0-2778 GCA_048594525.1 Gammaproteobacteria bacterium
CTCCCTGAGGTCTAACTGATAAAACGTTATCAAATATAGCGAGGCCTGTAAAACAAATTTTGCCTCAGCGACGTCAAACCTTAGGACTGAAGTCTTTTTCGCCTGAAGGCGAAGGTTTTTACCAAAAATGGGACAATAAATTTGAGTTACAGAAAAAATGGATTTTAATCGACGCAATAGGGAATTTTAATTGACGTCAGTCAGGTGAGCGCAGTCGCCATCAAAGGGGCAATATAATAACTTGCACCAGCAGCGAGGCCCAGGCGCAATAAGGCATCTAACACTAAAGGCCCATATGTCCCGTTCATCCAGCTCGTCTTTTTGCTGAGAAACTTTTCAAAATAGATTGCATTGCCCTTTAACAATTCGAGCACATCTTGAGGGGTCACCTTCAAATGTAAGCATAACTCTAATCGTTCCGCCATATATTGTGTAGTAAGCGGGGCCCTTTCTTTTGTGAATAAACGAATTCGCGCCACGTTGGATTTTTTATGCAAAATTCCCGTGTCTTCCTCTACAAAGAATAGGCCATTCCGAAGCAGGGTTGCGGACTTTTTTTCGACATTAAATATTTTTTCCAAATTTTCGATATCGCTCTGTGAACGTCCTGCAAAACAGGCAACAGACAAGCCCCCTATTAGCGTATTAAGTGCGGAAAATAATCCTACGGCGCTTGCGCCCACATATTTTTGCATCGTTTGATTCACGAAGGCAGGTAAAATTTTTCCTGCCACCAGTGCGAAGGATGCGCCTCCTAACATTTGAAATCCCCCGAGAAACGTCGCGCCCACTTTACTCCGCACGTATCCTGCTTCTAAGGGATTGCCATTCAGCGCGCCGGAGAGCCCTTCTTCCGCGGCGTCTGTGCACGTTTTTTTATTTCCATTCATTTGATTCTCCCCTCCTTGTGATGCTTTATTATACATAAAAATAGGGGAGAAGATATACTATTTTTATTTTTTTTCTTCAAACGGTAGAAGCCTTTCGTCCACGGCAGTGCGTTCATCAAACACAAAGCAATCGCCTTCATAAAAGGCGTGTCCGCAGTCTTCAAAGTATTTCAGAATGCCGCCTTCGAGTTGATACACTTCTTTAAAACCGGCCTTGCGGGCAAGCGGGGCGCCTTTTTCACAACGAATCCCACCCGTGCAATAAACGACAACAGGTTTTTCTTTGATGGGGTCCTCTAATCCCGACACTTTTTCATAAAAGGTATTAAAGGCTTCTAAGTGGAGGTCGAGTGCATTTTTAAATTTGCCCCGTTCACATTCATAATGATTTCGCGCATCAATGATGACAAAATCTTTGCCTGTTTCGTACCAACGCTTTAATTCAGCAGGGCTTAAAGCGGGCGCGGGTTCTTGGATGGGATCGACCGCTCCGCGTACGAGTTCTGTTTTGATTTTGACGAGCATCTTGCCATAGGGCCAGCTTACCGATTTGCTGAACTTAAACGCAAGCCCTGAAAACTCAGGAAATTGATGCAGCCAGTTGATCCAGGAATGGATCATTTCAGAGGGGCCCGCAAGCATCACATTGATGCCTTCCGGGCTCCAGACGACGGTTCCTTTTAAGCCTAAGTGAGTGCAGACTTCACGACACGCGGATTGCCAGGCTTCAAGCGCTGTGAGAGAGACAAAACGATAGCCTGAAATATTCAGCATGACACACATCCGGAGTGTTGAGGCAGGGGCGCTATTTTAACATAGCTCGCTTTTAAGACGCAATTCACCCTCAACTGTCACTCCATCCTATTTACAGCTACCTCTGAACGAAAAAATGCCAACACGGTTTTCATGCATCAAGCGGCTGACAATAGTTGACATTAATTTAAGTAAATGCCATTATTAAAAGAAATGGAAAAAATAAAATGTTAGCCACAAAAATAAAAATTGCCACGGGTGGACGATTAATCATTCCAATCCATATTCGTAAGGCCATGGACATTGAAATCGGCGATGAATTGCTCATGAAAGTTGAAAATCAGGAGTTAAAAATTTTTAACTTAAACCACGCCATACAGGAAGCACAGTCGCTCATGGCCAAACATAATCCGCAAAAAATAAAATTAAGTGAAGAAATTATTCAGGATCGTCGTCGTGAAGAAAATTGATTCTAACATTACCTGTGTATTGGATGCTTCAGCCTTAATGGCTTTGATCAATCAGGAGCCAGGCGCTGAAGTCGTCGCAAGAAAACTCTCCCACTCCTGTATCTCCGTCGTGAATTTTGCGGAAGTGCTGACTAAGATGTTGGAATATGGCATAGAGATAGAAAAGGCAAAACGCGCCTTGGATAACTTTAATCTCTGCTTAATCCCTTTTGATGACGAGCAAATTGAAGGAACAAGCTTATTGAGAATAGCAACAAAGCAATACGGCCTGTCACTGGCGGATCGTGTATGCCTTAATCTTGGAAAAATTTTAAACTTACCCATTTTAACGGCAGATCAAATCTGGGGAAAATTACCCGATCCCCATTTAAAAATCGAGCTCATTCGTGACAGTAACAGTAAGGGGCCGTTCAACGCGACTTGACACATCCCAAAATTTAATCAATCATAAGTCATAATATAGACAGTGCTTTTTATGTTTTATGCCGAGAAGTGAGGGAATATGAGCGAATGGCTTTCTCTGAAGTTATACCAATTGCATTATGTACCCAGGTTTAATTAGAATACGTTTCCACATATAAAAGTGAATCAGCGATGTCAAAACCGAAATTACTGCCTGAAGGTTTTATGGCCTATGATTTTATTTCTATGGCAAAGAAAGAAAC
>JBMDXV010000174.1:0-4005 GCA_048594525.1 Gammaproteobacteria bacterium
GGAGCCGCAGCCAAAATCGAGAACGCTTTTGCCCGCGAGAGTGTGGCGGCTCAACCATTCGAGACACAGAAAAGTCGTGGGATGGGTGCCTGTGCCAAAGGCTAAACCTGGATCGAGAAATAGCACAGTCTTCACATCCGAGGGTGGGGTAAAGTCCTGTGGTCCGACCCAGAGCGCTTGATCAAACTGAATCGGCGTGTAGTCTTTGAGCCAGGCGCGTTCCCAGTCTTCTTCGGCAAGTCTTTCGAGTTTTGCATCGGGAAATAAATCTTGTAAGGCTGTCTTTGAGGCATCCTCTGGGAAAAGCGCCGTAATGATAATGTGCTGCCAGAGCGGGGTCTCGCCCGGTGCGGGTTCCAGGATAGGCACATCTTCCGCATCGGTTGTGGTAATGGATAAGGCGCCCGCTGTTTCAAGGAGGCGTTCGATGACCTGAAATTGGGATTTAAGAGCAGGGAGAGAAAGCTTTAGGTAGGGCATCAACACGCCGCCTGGTTCACGCTGATGGCGAGGCCTCCTTTCGAGGTTTCGCGGTATTTATCTTTCATATCGTTGCCGGTTTCTTTCATGGCTTGAATGGCTTGGTCCAGCGACACAATATGCGTGCCGTCGCCCATGAGGGCGAGCTTGGCGCAATTGACGGCTTGGACCGAACCCATCGTGTTCCGTTCGATACAAGGGATTTGCACGAGGCCCGCGATCGGGTCGCAGGTGAGTCCGAGATTGTGCTCAATGCCCATTTCAGCCGCGTTTTCGACTTGCCAAGGGTTGCCTCCCCAAACGGCAGTGAGCGCGGCGGCTGCCATGGAGCAGGCTACGCCGACTTCGCCTTGGCATCCCATTTCAGCCGCTGAAATAGAAGCACCTTCCTTGAATAATATGCCAATCGCAGTGGCTGTGAGCATAAAATCGATAATGCCTTGCTCACTCGCGCCAGGCGTGAAATGGACATAATAGTTTAAAACGGCAGGAATGATTCCGGCGGCGCCATTGGTCGGTGCGGTCACCACGCGGCCGCCTGCTGCGTTTTCTTCGTTGACGGCGAGGGCATAAAGATTGATCCAGTTCATTTCGTCACGGGGTTTGCCTCTTGCCTCTTGAGCCTGAAGGCGTAAGTGCACTTCATGCGCGCGGCGTTTCACTTTGAGCCCGCCCGGCAAGATGCCCGATTCCTGACAGCCGCGTTCAATGCAGTGTTGCATCACCTGCCAGATATGGAGGATGCCTTCGCGAATCTCCGCCTCACTTCGAGATACTTTTTCATTTTCGAGTACAATTTCAGCAATACTTTTGTGTGTTTTTTCGCAATGTGCGAGTAAGGCTTTGCCCGTCGAAAAAGGATAAGGCACAGCGGGGCCGGATGCCGCCTTTTTCTCAAGGTCTTTGACGCTTGCATCGTTCACAATAAAGCCGCCCCCGATAGAATAATAGGTCTCAGAGAATAGGGTATGACCCGAGGGGTCATTGAGGCTAAAGCGCATGCCATTCGGGTGGTAAGGGAGACTTTCTAAGTAATGAAATTTTAAATCTTCAGCTTCATGAAAAGGAATCAGATGCTGTCCCGCGAGGTTTAAGTTGTGTTCGGTGCGAATACGCGTCATCATCACGGGAACACTGTCAGGATCAATGAGATGCGGGAGCTGGCCTTCAACTCCCAATAATACCGCCAAGTCTGTTCCATGGCCTTTGCCTGTTAAGGCCAGCGATCCATATAGATCAATCTGAATGCGTACGGTTCGGGCCAAAATACCTTGTTTCTGCGCAGCTTCAATAAATGTCTGGCCTGCACGCATTGGCCCCACGGTATGGGAACTTGAAGGGCCCATTCCAATTTTGAAAAGTTCGAAGACGCTAACGTTCATAAGCACCCTGTTAAAAAATAGCACAAAATTATAACTGATTTTTCGCTTTGTGGTAAGATGCCCATTTTAAAGGGACGTAATCAAGGATGCAGAATTTCGCTGAATATTATGCTTGGGCTGTCAAGCGTTTTAAGGCTTCACCTATATTTCTGGGTCATGGCACAGAAGACATTCGGGATGAAGCGTGGTGGCTTTTGACCGGGGCTTTGAATTTACCTATTGACATGCCGGAAGACCAAGCCATGGCAACGCAGATTTCAAGAGAGGCAGGAGCGCGCATTCGAGATTTGATAGATAAAAGGATATTGGCACGTATCCCCACCGCATATCTCCTGCACGAAGCGTATCAAAATGGCTATAAATTTTATGTGGATGAGCGGGTCTTAATTCCTCGTTCTCCCATCGCAGAATTAATTGAGAATCAGTTTGTTCCTTTTATCTCGCCGCAGTCGGTCAAACAGGTTTTAGATTTATGTACGGGAAGCGCTTGCCTGGCGATTTTAGCTGCTTATGCCTTTCCTGATGCTAAAATCGATGCCTCCGATTTGTCACAAGAGGCTTTAGTAGTTGCTGCGCAGAATACTAAACAACACGGTTTTGAGGCCCGTATCCGCCTGCATCACGCGGATGTTTTTTCCACGCTCACAGCGCAAAAATATGATCTCATCCTCAGTAATCCGCCTTATGTCGATGCAGAAGATTTTGAAAGTATGCCGCTTGAATATCATCACGAACCCGGGATGGCGCTCTCTGCGGGACAGGACGGCCTGGACATTGTTCATCGCATTCTCTCCGAGGCAAAAGCGCACTTGAACCCGGGAGGAATTTTGGTCGTTGAAGTCGGGAATTCGATGGAAGCTGTCATGGAAGCTTATCCGCATCTTCCTTTTTATTGGCTGGAATTTGAGCGAGGCGGCCAAGGCGTTTTTCTCTTGCGTGAGGAGGAGTTATAGCATGCCCACAATGAAGCTCTCTGACTTTGACTATGTTTTGCCACCGGAGCGCATCGCGCAATATCCCATGGAAAATCGTTCTGATAGCCGTCTCCTGGTGGTCAACCGTCAAGCCGGAACATTTTCACACGCGCATTTTTATGACTTACCGCAGTTTTTGAATTCGGGAGATCTTTTGGTCTTTAACGATAGTAAGGTCATTCCTGCTCGCCTTTTCGGCTATAAACGCTCAGGCGGAAAAGTGGAGATTTTGATTGAGCGCGTTCTCACGAAAACCGCAGTCCTGGCCCATGTGAAAGCCAGCCACATCAAACCCGGCCATATCATTTTTTTGGATGAAGATACTTATTTTGAAGTAATCCAGCATGAACGCCTATATACACTTGAGTTGAACGATTCCCGTTTAGGATTGGCAGAAGTTTTAGAGAAATTTGGCCATATTCCGCTGCCGCCTTATATGGCGAGGGAGGATGAAGTAGAAGATAAGAGTCGATATCAAACGGTTTATGCGCGTGAAGCAGGGTCAGTTGCAGCGCCGACCGCAGGATTGCATTTCGATCCCGCGCTCCTGGCGAGGCTTCAAGAGCAGGGGGTGCGCTTTGCATATGTCACTTTGCATGTGGGCGCTGGGACTTTTCAGCCTGTTAAGGTTGAGAATATTTTAGAGCATGTGATGCATACCGAGCTTATTTCATTATCCCAAGAAACTGTTGATTTAATCGAAGCCACGCACGCCGCGGGCAAGCGCGTAATTGCAGTGGGGACGACATCGGCCCGTACCTTGGAAGGGGTGGTGAAGAAATCGGGTAGGCTCACGCCGTATTTCGGTGAAACGAATATTTTTATCTATCCCGGATTTCAGTTTAAAGTGATCGATGCCTTGATTACCAATTTTCACTTGCCTAAATCCTCCCTCTTGATGCTCGTCTCGGCATTCAGTTCGCGAGAATTAATGCGTGAAGCCTATGCTTTGGCCATCGCAATGCATTACCGTTTTTTCAGTTACGGGGATGGAATGGTGATCATTTAGGGGATTTAGAATTTCGCTCCCTTGCCTTGATCCTCAATTTGATCTAGGAGTCTGTCGCGCTATGCTGTAAATCCGATCAATGTTAAAATACTGGCTGAATTAACGGGACTGGAAGCAAGGCATGGCAAGGTTTGTAATGATAGACAGATATACGGCATAT
>JBMDXV010000175.1:0-3498 GCA_048594525.1 Gammaproteobacteria bacterium
ACCTGGACGACGCGCTCCCAGGTCTCTCCCCCAAAGGCGCCAGCATTCATCAATAGCGCGCCTCCGACCGTGCCTGGGATGCCTGCCAGAAACTCTCCACGCACGAGATTATTTTTTGCTGCAAACCGCGCAACCTGCGCACAAGAAAAACCCGCTTCAGCCCGAATGATGGTGTTCTCCACTACGTTCATGCCTTTCAGCACGCCCTGGGTAATAATGGTGGTGCCCGGAATCCCTTGATCACTCACCAGAATATTGCTGCCGAGACCCACAAAAGTGACAGGCTCTGTCGCAGGAAGGGTTTTTAAAAATGCTTGAAGATCATTCAAATCAAGCGGCCAATACAATTTTTCAGCCTCTCCGCCGATATGCCAGGACGTAAAAACCTTCATTGAAACATGGTGCTGGAGCTGGCCTTTGGTGATTTCTCTTTTCATACTGCGTGTCCTACGATTTCTTCGCTTTCTTCTGCGCCCATTTAATCAATTTGATCAGCGTCTGGTCGACATCACCCGCGCCTTGCGTGAGAATAATATCGCCATCCTGCACGACATTCGGCAAGACTTCAATCGCTCCATCCGCATCTTTTACATAAATGGGATCCACCTGACCACGTTGCCGGATCGAGCGACTGAGCGCTTTACTGTCTATATTGGAAATCGGACTCTCTCCTGCACTGTAAACATCCATGAGAAGGAGTAAATCCACTTTAGACAGCACTTCAGCAAAATCGTCAAATAACTCCTGTGTCCGGCTATAGCGATGCGGCTGGAAGATCAGAATCACACGGCGATTGGGGAAGGCTTCTTTCAAGGCGTGATAGGTGACACGGATTTCTTCGGGGTGGTGGCCATAGTCATCAATGAGCAGGACGGTTTTTCCTTTTTTAAGCGTGAGTTCGCCGTATTGCTGACAACGGCGTCCCACGCCCGCAAAATTAGATAAGGCCCGTTTGATGCTGGAAATCGAGGCTCCGCAATCGAGTGCGACGGCAATCGTCGCCAGCGCATTATTGACATTATGTGCCCCAGCTAAATTCAATTTAACTTTGAAAGACTTAGCATGATCTTTGCCATAGAGCACCGTAAACTCTGAGCGCAATCCGTTTTGAAAAAAGTGAACAGCCCGATAATTCGCTTCTTCGCTAAAGCCATAGGTAATGAGAGAACAGGTGATGTGCGGAATGATGTTTTTAATTTCAGGATCGTCAATACACATGACCGCAAGCCCATAAAAAGGCAGGCGCTGGATGAAGCGCAAAAACGTATTACGGAGTTCTGAAAAATCATTGTGATAAGTATGCATGTGATCCGCATCAATATTGGTGACAATCGTGATCATGGGCATGAGGTGCAGGAAAGAAGCGTCGCTCTCATCAGCTTCGGCAATAAAATAGCGCCCTTCCCCCAGGC
This sequence comes from Gammaproteobacteria bacterium, assembly GCA_048594525.1. Classification (GTDB taxonomy): domain Bacteria; phylum Pseudomonadota; class Gammaproteobacteria; order Francisellales; family CACEW01; genus JAJZUD01. The sequence continues at coordinate 1,413 of JBMDXV010000175.1, forward strand.
GCGCGTTGGCTCCGGCGCTGTTGACTTTACCACCGACGACAAAGGTGGGCTTCATCCCGGCCTCACCGAAGATGGTCGCGAGGAGGCTCGTGGTGGTCGTTTTACCATGCGTCCCGGCCACCGTAATCCCATATTTAAACCGCATAAGTTCAGAGAGCATGAGGGCCCGGGGAATAACAGGAATCCGTCGCGCATGGGCGGATTTCACTTCAGGATTATCATCATTGATCGCGCTCGACACGACGACGACATCGGCGCGCGCGCTATTTTCTTCTTTGTGACTGTTAAACACCTGAATCCCTAAGCTCACAAGGCGCTGAACAACGAGCGAACGCTTCACATCCGAACCTGTGACGGTATATCCCAAGTTGTGGAGGACCTCCGCAATCCCAGACATCCCGGCGCCGCCAATCCCAACAAAGTGAATTCGACGCGTGCGGCGCATGGTTTGCGAGACATTTTCAGTCATATCTTTCTGTTACACTTCTTTTTTATGTTATTATCCAGGCGTTTTTTAAAAATGTCATCTCAAGTATTCTAAGCGTTAAAAAGGATCTATGTTGCATCAAACTGTTTTACTTCACGAAACCATTGAAGCCTTGGCTGTTCAAAGAGACGGAACCTATGTCGATGCCACTTTCGGGCGCGGCGGGCATTCTCGATTATTGCTGTCAAAATTGAGCCCTCACGGACGCCTTATTGTCTACGACCAAGATACCGCAGCGATTGAGGCAGCAAAGCTTGAATTTGCAGAAGACACGCGAGTCAGCATTCTCCACGATAACTTCGGTAATCTCGACGCACACCTCAAGCACTTAGACGTGTGGGGACGGATCGACGGGATTTTGTTCGACCTCGGCATTTCTTCCCCCCAAGTCGACGATGCGGAACGGGGATTTAGCTTTTTGCGTGAAGGCCCGCTCGACATGCGAATGGATCAAAGCCGTGGAGAGCCTTTGTCTCTCCGCCTGAAAACGCTTACACCTGAAGCATTAATGCGAATTTTACGAGACTATGGAGAAGAGCGGTTTGCGAGCAAACTGAGTCACACCCTTTTAAAAGCAGCGGCGTCCTCCCCTTCTCAATTACACACCACAACAGATTTAGCCCGGCTCATTGAAAGCACCATTCCCAAAAAATTCCATGAGCCTCATAAACACCCTGCCACACGCAGCTTTCAGGCACTCCGCATCTGGATCAATGAGGAACTCTCGATGCTGGAACACGTGCTCTCTTTTTTCCCGGCCCTCTTAGCACCAGGAGGCCGCGCAGCCTTCATCAGCTTTCATTCGCTTGAAGATCGCCTCGTCAAAAACAGGATGCGCCTCTTATCCAGCCCACCTTATCACCCGCGTGGCTTACCAATTCAAAAGAGTGCAGAAGGTTCCCCCGACATGCGAATCTGTATTAAAATGCAAAAACCGAGTAGCCTTGAAATTGCAACTAACCCGCGCGCACGAAGTGCCGTGCTCCGGGTTATGGAAAGGATCAAATGAAAGAAAAATCTCATTTCATGATTGCAGGAGACAGAGATGGGGTTGTTTGATCGCCTATGTCTTTAAAAGCAAATGAGCCCTCATACTTTGGAATAGCGGCATCCATATTTTGTTTCTTCATTTCCAAAAGGGCACGCTGATCGTCATTCAACGCAGAACTTTCTAATATTCTTTTTAACTCCTTAAAAACGTCCTGTAGGTCTAAAGCATTTTCAATAGCCTCATGACGCTCTTGCAAAATAGTAGCAATAAAAATTTTGACGGCCTGAAGCTCCACAGGAATATAAGGGTGGGTGCTTAAATTATGGTGCTCATCTCTGCTGAAACTTAAAAATGCTTCATTTGTTAAATAACGAGACCTTTCATTATTCACTTTCACTCCTCGCTTGTTTGAACCGTAAGAGGTAGCGAGTGACTTAATCGCATCTGTATTTCCACATAGCGCCGCAAACTCAAAACACAAAATTGACCGCTTCAATGATTCCTCATCTTTCTTTCCTGACTCTGGATATAAATAAGATTCGCCTTGACTATACCCAAGTTTGACAACAACAATATTATTAAATATTAAAATATAATATTTTAAGCTA
>JBMDXV010000176.1:0-3411 GCA_048594525.1 Gammaproteobacteria bacterium
GTTGCAGCAGAGAGAAAATTCTGTACCGTAAGGCCGAGCATGTCTGAAAAATAACTCATCGTACTCTCACCGCTGTAGGCTTGCCAATCAGTGTTGGTCACAAAACTCATGGCGGTATTGATGGCGAGATCGCGGGACACATCCTTAAAATGCTGAGGATTCCAGGACAAATGCGATTGAAAAGACAAAATCAAAAAGAGGACAATAAATCCCATTACATTAAACGCGAGGAGCGCACAGGCATATTGCTTCCACGTCATTTCCCCTTGCGGATGAATGTGCCCGAGGCGATAACACAATTTTTCAATCGGCCCAAACACACGATCAAGACCGCAGGGTTTGTTTTCGTAAACACGCGCCATGTAAAGCCCGAGCGGCTTGACCAGCAATAGAATGAGAATTAAAAACGCTGCAATTTCAACAATACCTGCCTGAGTCATAGAGAGGTTTTCCAAAAATAAATGCGTCCAAGATGGTACACGGATTCAAGTAAGGGTGCAAAAGCGGTTATTTCTTCTTTCTCGCGAGGTTCTGAATTTCAGCCATGAAGGCTGAGAGATCTTCAAAACGCCGATACACCGAAGCAAAACGCACATAGGCGACTTCGTCAAGATTGTGGAGCTCTTCCATCACATACTCCCCCACCTGACTCGTCGGAATTTCTTTTTCACCGGATGTGCGAATTTTGCGGAAAATCCGCCCGAGCGCCGCCTCAACCTGTTCGGTACTCACGGGACGTTTTTCAATGGCTTTTAAAATTCCCGCGCGTACCCGGTTTTCGTCAAATGTCACGCGAGTGCCGTCCTGCTTGATAATGCGCGGCATATTGAGTTCTGCAATTTCATAAGTCGTAAAGCGTTCGCTGCAGGTATTACACTCCCGCCTTCGCCGAATTTGGTTGGTTTCTAGAACATAGCGGGAATCTGTTACCTTCGTATCCGCAGTCTGACAAAAAGGACAATCCATAATCGATCCTATTCTTTACTATACACGGGAAAACGTTTGCATAAATCGGCGACTTCATTCCGCACTGTCGCAAGCACTGCCTCGCTTTCAGGCGCATGAACCACTTGCGTAATCCACTGTGCCATCTGCCTCATCTCTGTTTCTTTAAAGCCGCGCGTGGTGGAGGCTGGCGTACCGAGCCTGATCCCACTCGTCACAAAAGGCGACTCCGGATCATTCGGCACCGCATTTTTATTTACCGTGATATACGCCCGGCCCAAGGCCTCTTCAATGCATTTTCCCGTCACGTTCTTTTTGATGAGCGATACGAGCATCAGGTGATCATCCGTCCCGCCTGATACAATGTCAAAGCCCTGGTCAACGAGGGCCTGGGCCAGTACGCGCGCATTGGCTACCACTTGTTTTTGATACACTTTAAAAGCGGGCTGCAAGGCTTCGAGAAAACACAATGCTTTAGCTGCAATCACATGCATGAGCGGGCCGCCTTGCGAACCCGGAAATACGGCACTATTCAATTTTTTATGGAGTTCCGCATTCTCACGCGCAAGAATCATGCCCCCTCGCGGCCCACGTAAAGTTTTGTGGGTGGTGGTCGTGACCACATCTGCAATCGGCACAGGGTTAGGATACAATCCCGCTGCGACAAGCCCCGCAACGTGTGCCATATCCACAAGTAGATAAGCGCCGACTTCATCAGCAATGTCTCGAAATTTTTGCCAATCGAGAATTCGCGAATACGCCGAAAATCCGGCAATCACGAGTTTCGGGCGATGCGCAAGCGCGAGGCTTCGCACGGCTTCATAATCGACTAATCCTGTTTCCGGGTTAATCCCATAAGCAACGGCTTTATAAAATTTTCCTGAAAAGCTCACACTAGCACCATGGGTTAAATGCCCGCCGTGCGACAGGGACATCCCTAAAATGGTGTCTCCAGGCGCAATCAAGGCCATCATGGCTTCGGCATTAGCCTGAGAACCCGAATGGGGTTGAACGTTGGCATAGGCCGCCCCAAATAATTCTTTTGCCCGCGCAATGGCGAGATTTTCAGCGATATCGACAAACTCACAGCCCCCATAATAGCGCTTTCCGGGATACCCCTCGGCATACTTATTGGTCAGCACCGATCCTTGTACCGCCATCACTTCTGGAGACACATAATTTTCCGAAGCAATGAGTTCAATATGATCTTCTTGTCGTTGTTCTTCTTGCGCAATCGCAGCAAAAAGCGCAGGGTCTATTTTCTCAAGGCCTTCACATTTCATAGGGTTCTCGCATTCAGTCCATTCTCAAAGCAGGGCATGATAGCCTAAGTCCCGCCGGGATTCAATCGTTGCCTGGCCCCTTGAAATTGTTTATAATCCCCCCCTCCCAGGAGAGATGGCAGAGCGGTTTAATGCGGCAGTCTTGAAAACTGTTGACCTTCACGGGTCCTAGGGTTCGAATCCCTATCTCTCCGCCAGCCAATCCTCCAGAATATTGAAGGGATAGGCCCCGTTGTCGTTGCTAATGCAGCTATTCCGCTTTCGCGGGAGTTTGGAGTAAACGCTCAAAAATTTCGGCGAGGGGAATATGTCGATATAAAATCGCATAGATAGCCTCAGTAATGGGCATCCTCACCACATGTTTTTGGGCGAGGAGATAAACGAGCTCGGCAGTTGTGACGCTCTCAACGGCTTGACCGATTTTTTCACAAGCAGCATCAATCGGCAATCCCTGACCCAGCATAATTCCCAAGCGTAAGTTGCGAGATTGACGATCAGAACAGGTGAGGATTAAATCCCCTAATCCCGATAAGCCCGTTAAGGTTTCGCGCTTTGCACCCAGCACTTTGCCAAGGCGCATCATTTCAGCAAGGCCACGCGTCATCAACGCCGCTTTGGTATTCGTGTGAAACCCCAACCCCTCGGCAATCCCCACTGCCAGTGCCAGCACATTTTTTACTGCTCCCCCTATTTCTGCGCCTAAAAGATCTTGGGAAAGATAGACGCGAAAATGCCTGTTTTGAAACAAAGCCTGGATTTTCTTGGCATACGCCGCATCATTACCCGCTACTACCACCGCCGTTGGGAGGCTTTCCGCCACCTCTCTTGCAAAAGACGGGCCGCTTAACAAGGCCATGGGACGCGGGCCTGTAATTTCTGCGACTACTTCATGTAAAAAACGCGCGGAGGAATCAAGGCCTTTCGTTACCCACGAAATACCTTGATCTTTTTGCAAATGTGGAAGGAGCGAAACGAGCACCTCCCGAAAGGCATGGCTTGGAACCGCAATTAAAACTTCATCACTCTCATTTAGTGCTTGCGCGAGCGAAGGCTCAATTTTAATCTCAGGCGGAAGGGAAATATCCGGCAAGTAGCGCCGATTTTCACGTGTTTCTGCCAATACGGCGAGGCTTTTGGTATCTTTTCCGTACAGATGAACCGTATGCCCATTGCGTACTAAGAC
>JBMDXV010000177.1:0-1987 GCA_048594525.1 Gammaproteobacteria bacterium
AGTATTTTCCAAAAGGAACTGACTTTAATGAGGTCAGCGACGAGGCAATTAAGATAGTTGAAAATGAGTTAAATAATAGACCAAGAAAATGCCTATCGTACAAAAGTCCTGCTCAGATTTTGGTATCTAAAAAAAGGTGAAAAAGTTGCGATAACGAGTTGGATGCGCCCGTTACATTATTAATAGTTGCGTTAAGTAGTTGGATGCACCATTCTCTCATTTACTTCATTGCGCCTCAAAATCTTCCTACTCAAATAAGTCCGAGTGCGAGCCAGTACGTGCTCACTTTACTTCCTATTCTAATCCGCTAAAGCCTGAACGACAAGGCCCTGCTGCTCTTCTTTAAACAAACTGCCATACGCGACGGCGGGAGCGGCGTAGGCTTTGCGTCCCACATAGCGAAACGTGATGCCGAGGTCGGCAAAATCATCGCGGACTTTAAACCAGGCGCCTTGATTTTTGGGCTCTTCCTGACACCAGACAAAATCTTTTACGTGTTGATAGTCTTTCAATAAGGCTTTCACTTCGAGGTCCGGGAAGGGATACATCTGCTCTAAACGTAAAATCGCGATATCCGTTTGTTGCTGTTCGCGGCGCTTTTGCAAGAGATCATAATAGACCCGGCCTTGGCAGAAGATCACGCGTTTTACTTTTTTAGGATCGAGCGCATCTAATTCCGGCAAAGCCGCTTGGAATGCGCCTTGCGCGAGTTCCTCTAAGGTTGAAGTCACCAGGGGATGGCGCAGGAGGCTTTTTGGTGTCATGACGACTAAAGGTTTGCGATAAGGCCTCAAGACCTGACGACGCAGGAGATGGTAAATCTGAGCCGGCGTGGTTGGCGCGCAAACTTGCATGTTCTCGTGGGCACAGAGTTGTAAAAAGCGTTCAAGGCGGGCAGAGGCGTGCTCCGGGCCCTCTCCTTCTTGGCCATGCGGCAATAAGAGGACGAGGCCATTTAAGCGACCCCACTTTTCTTCTCCAGAGGAAATAAACTGATCGATAATCACCTGGGCACCATTCGCAAAATCGCCATATTGCGCTTCCCACAAGGTTAATCCATCCGGAAAACTGCCTGCGTAGCCATATTCAAAAGCCATCACCCCTTCTTCTGATAAAACAGAATCAATGACTGTGAACTCGGCCTGATCTTTTTTCACATGATTCAAAGGAATATACGCCTCCCCGGTCTCCATATCTTTTAAAACGGAGTGCCGTTGTGAAAACGTTCCGCGGCCTGAATCTTCACCGGACAAGCGCACTGGACATTCGTCTGCAACAAGCGTCGCATAGGCTAAAATTTCAGCATAGCCCCAATTCATCGGGAGCGCCCCTGCTGTCATTTTAACGCGATCTTTTAAAGTTTTGGCGACTTGGGCCTGCACGTTAAAGCCTTCCGGGATCACATCCAGATTTTGCGCGAGCGTGGTCAAGGTCTTCAGCGAAAGTTCAGGTTTGTAAGCCACGCGCCAGGTTTGATTGAAAAAAGGCTGCCAGCGATTTTCAAAGGACGGGGGCAGGATGGGTACGATGGGTTCGCCTTTGCCTAAGGCTTCACGATAGCTTTTTTGCAAGGCTGTGAATCCGGCGTCATCGATCACCTTTTGTTGGATGAGTCGATCGCCATAAATTCGGGCCGGTGTCGCTAGCCCTTTAATGACCCGATACATGAGGGGCTGCGTGCCACTCGGTTCATCGCCCTCATTATGTCCGTGGAGGCGATAACACACGAGATCGATAAAGACATCGCGTTTAAAGGTGTGCCGATATTCTGCGGCTAAATGGGAAATCCGCAGAATCGCTTCAGGATCATGTCCATTGACGTGGAAAACAGGCGCATCCAGCATTTTCGCAATGTCGGTACAATAACGGGTGCTTCGACTATCCCGCGCGCCTGCGGTAAAGCCCACCTGATTATTAATCACAATTTGAATCGAGCCTCCGTTTCCGTAGCCCGCGGTGTCTGCCATATTCAGGGTTTCATAAATAC
>JBMDXV010000178.1:0-2248 GCA_048594525.1 Gammaproteobacteria bacterium
TGGCATCTACAATTTCAGTGCGGCGGGCATCGCCAAACTTTTCTTTGATGGCAATGAGGTCTGCCGTGATGACTGCAAAAAGCCGTGTGACATCCCCCAAGATTTCGAGGTAGCCTTGGATTTGTACGAGGAGGCTTTCAAATTCAGTAAAGATTTTATCTTGCTCTAAGCCCGTTAAGCGTTGGAGACGGAGTTCTAAAATAGCATCGACCTGTGCTTCAGATAATCGATAAAAGGCTTTGTCTTCTTGTAGGCCGAAATGGGCTTCAAGAGTCGCCGGGCGAGCTACATCTGTCCCTGCCTTTTGTAGAAGGTTTAATAAAGATCCGGGTGTCCAGGTTTTGGCAAGCAAGGCTGCTTTAGCCACAGCTGGCTCGCGCGACGCTTTAATGATTGCAATCATTTCGTCGATGTTGTTAAGGGCAACGGTCAAGCCCTCTAAAAGATGGGCGCGTTCTCGTGCTTTCCGAAGCTCAAACATCGTGCGGCGTGTCACCACTTCTTGGCGATGCTCGATAAAGGCCTGCAAAATTTGTTTTAGGTTTAAGGTGCGGGGTTGACGATCCACAAGTGCGACCGTGTTGATTCCAAAAGAAGTCTGCATTTGCGTATGCTGGAATAAATTATTGATAAGCACATCAGAGAGTTCGCCCCGACGAAGTTCAATGACGATGCGCATCCCGTCCTTATCGGACTCATCCCGGAGTTCGGTAATGCCTTCAATTTTTTTCTCTTTCACGAGTTCGGCAATTTTCTCAATCAGGCGTGCTTTATTCACCTGATAGGGAAGTTCCGTGACGATAATCGAATCTTTCCCTGATTTTTCATTCGTTTCGATGTGCGTGCGGGCACGCATGACAACGGAACCCCGACCGGTTTGATAAGCGTTGATAATCCCAGAACGGCCATGAATGATGCCGCAGGTCGGAAAATCCGGGCCTGGCACATATTGCAATAAATCCAAGGGTTCGAGGCTGGGATTTTCAATGAGCGCTAAGGTAGCATTAATGATTTCAGTTAAATTGTGCGGAGGAATATTGGTGGCCATTCCCACGGCAATTCCCGAGCTGCCGTTGATTAACAGATGCGGAATGCGCGTAGGCAATACGTCCGGAATCATTTCGGATTCATCATAATTGGGTACGAAATCAACGGTTTCTTTATCGAGGTCTTCCATTAAAGCATGCGCAAGCTCCGAGAGACGGATTTCCGTATACCGCATTGCAGCAGGAGAGTCCCCATCCACAGAACCAAAGTTTCCCTGACCGTCAATCAGGGGATAGCGCATTGAAAAATCTTGAGCCATTCTGACGATGGTGTCATAAATCGGTGTATCGCCATGGGGATGGTATTTACCAATCACGTCACCGACGATACGCGCTGATTTTTTATACGGCTTATTAAAATCATTCCCTAGTTCACGCATGGCAAAAAGCGTGCGACGATGCACAGGCTTGAGTCCATCCCGCACATCAGGCAAGGCGCGCGATACGATCACGCTCATGGAGTATTCAAGAAAAGATTGCTTGAGTTCGTCTTCAATATTAATAGGGGTTACTTCTTGCGCAAAATCACTCAACACAGGCTCCATAGCAGGGCAAAAATTTAGACCCGAATTTTAACACAAGCCCTTGCCATACGTCCAAGCGTGTATCACAATCGCGTGAACAAAACCAAACGGAAGCACGGATGAAAATCATTGCCTGCGGCCATAAAATGCCAAAATGGGTGAATGAGGGATTTCTGGATTATCAAAAACGCCTGATCCGTCCCTGGTAGCTTGAATTGATAGAACTGCCCCTACGTCATAAAACAGAGGAAGGGCGCCTGATTTTAGAGAAAGTCGCTCCCCAAGAATTTTGTGTGGCATTGGCCGTAGAGGGCACAGCCCTTTCAACCCCGATGCTTGCTAAAAAGCTTGAAAGCTGGCAATGCATGGGAAAAGGCCTCACGTTTATCATTGGAGGCACAGAAGGACTGGATGAGGCTGTCCTCACGCGTGCAGCGTTCCACTGGTCTTTATCGCCACTGACTTTTCCGCATCAGTTGGTTAAAGTCCTCTTGGCTGAACAACTCTATCGCGCTGTCTCTCTTTTACAGGGTCACCCTTATCATCGCGCTTAAAAAACCGCAAAAGCCTTAGCAACAGAAATACCGCCCTTTCTTAAAATGCTTGAAAATTTATTAAAAAATAATTATAATCTTAGGACTTACGCATTGACAGGATTGTGTTAATATGCGTGTCTTT
>JBMDXV010000179.1:0-8720 GCA_048594525.1 Gammaproteobacteria bacterium
GGTCAGCGACGAGGCAATTAAGATAGTTGAAAATGAGTTAAATAATAGACCAAGAAAATGCCTATCGTACAAAAGTCCTGCTCAGATTTTGGTATCTAAAAAAAGGTGACAAAGTTGCGATAACGAGTTGGATGCGCCAAAAAGCAATCTCGGTTTTCTAAAATCAAACAGAAGCAACAGGGCTTGATGAAGGAGGTTCTACATGCGACTTAAAATAATTTAAGAAAGAAAAAGACTCTTTGCTTTTGTATTCTCTTTCGTGAAATTTTTTTTCTCCTGTAGCGGAATTTTGAGCAAGGCTTTGTAGCATTTCTCTTGTAGAGACTATTATTTTTTCATTTTCGCCAAGGTTTTTTTCTTGCTTGTCAATTTGCGACAGCAGTGAAAGCGCTTTTTGTTGAAGAGAGGGAATTGCAAAAATGTTTTTATCTTTTAAACGATCAATTGTCTCTAGTCTCCTTCTAAAGTTTTCAAATTCTTTCTTTAGATCTTCTATCCCTTGTGCGATTTTTGTATTTTCTTCTTGCTTTTCTTTTATTTCGAAATATAATTTTTTTCTTTGCTCTTGAGGCGTTAAAGTGTTAAATAAGCCATTTTTAGGGTCTGGGGTTTGGGTTGACGTTTTAGCTTTAATGAATGAGCCGATAAGATTATTTTTAATCGATTCAGCCATTTTTTCCATCGAGTCAAAGAAATGACTAGGGAGTACAAATTTTAGAAAAGAGTGAAGGGGCGTTTCTGTTTTTCTAGCAATTTCTTCAATACCGCCGCATTTCAAAACGTCAAAAGCCATATCGGCACAATTATTTTGCCAAAAACTATATTCATATCCTTTTTCTTTGTATTCGTTAATTTTTTCTAACATTTTAGAAACATCAAATACTGTCCCGTCTAAAACTACTTTTTTATACCCTACATAAGCGGGTGGGACAAACCCTCCGTTTAAGGTAATGAGTTTTTTGATCTCATCAGGCTTCAAAATCAAATCAGATGCCCGATTTGCGTTTTTCAAAGCGTCAATATCTCGACGGAATTTAGAAATAAAATCAATGGGTACAACGTGTGCTATTGCTTTTTTCTGCTCTGCTTTATCTGAGTTTATAAAATACAGTTTGGGGTCAACGTATATAAATTTACCTTTGTGGGGTTCTAAATCTTTTGGTAAATCCTCTCTAATCAATACACTGCGGCCCGCTAAAACGCGAGATAAATCGCATTTTTTTTCATTAAATTCCCCTTTTTTTTTAATAAGTTTAGGCAAGCCCAAATTTTTCGCAATGGAATTAAGCAAAGTTTGGCCCGTTGTGGGAGCAGTTTCTTTATCCTTTCCTGGAACTGCACTAAAATAAACGTTTTGATTGCCGTTCACTATTTCTATAGCAATATGCCCTCCAGTTGAAGCGGTGAGCATTTTTTCATCTTTGTGTGGGATAAAATAATATAACACAATTCTCGGATCAGGCAATCCTGGGGCAGATTCTAAACGCATTCCCTTTTCATCTTGAAAAATCTCTTTAAACATATAAAAAATATTAAATTTTAATTTTAGTAATTATACACCACATAAATTTTTTTGTCCATTAAATTTGCTTCTGTCTCAAAGACTTAGAATTGGCAATGTGATTCCGTTTTTCAGACAAGACCTATGCTGCAAGTTGATAGTTCATCCGTGGCTTTTTAAAGAAGCCTCAGAGAATTCTCGTTTATCTATTTTTAAATAAGCTACGCCTTCGTCAGCGGAGACCATGGCTTCTTTAACGCCAGGGGTGGCGAGCAGGGCTTGCTCTAAATGGCGTGCTTCCTCCGGGCTTTTGACCGGCATAATCACAATCATTTTGGAACTCAGGTGCAGGGGTTTTTTCATGGTGAGTGCACAGAAGAGCCAGAGGAGACTCATGATGGCGCAGAACAAAAAGGTACCCTTTGCGCCAAAGTGATTGGCAATGAGCCCTCCCATAGTCCCGCCAAAAAAGACTCCTAAAAATTGTGAGGCGGAATAAATCCCCATCGCGGTTCCCTTGCTGCCTGCCGTTGCGATTTTGCTGACGAGCGAGGGGAGAATTCCTTCTAAAATCGTAAAGGCCGTAAAAAATACAAAGAGGAGTAAGGCAATAACGATCACGTCTGCATGCCAAAACCACAGTGCAATCTGTGTCAGCATTAAAGCGAGGATGGCGCCGACAAAGACAGGTTTCATGAGCCGCCGGGCTTCCGCGATGATGATAAAAGGTAGCATCGCTACGCAGGCTAAAACGAGCACGGGAACATAGACGAGCCATTGTTTATTTTCGGGGAATCCCGTCGTGCTCACAATCACGATAGGCATGACGAGAAACAAAGCCATTAACACCGCGTGTAAAGAAAAAATCCCAAAATTAAGCCGGAGGAGTTCAGTCGTTTTCAAAGTGTTTTTAAATTGACTGAGCACGGGCTCGCTATCGCGATGCAGCCGATGCGTTTTAGGGGTGGGGACTAAAATCAGCAGAATCAAAATGCCGATACAGGCCAGTATCGCAGTGAGCCAAAAGATTCCCGTGAGGCCCACGAGTCCATCAACAATCGGCCCCACAATCATGGCGAGCGCAAAAGAAAATCCAATCGTCATGCCGATGATGGACATGGCTTTTAGGCGATTTTCTTCAGCAGTCACATCCGCCAGGAGTGCAATTAAAGTGCTGCCGATAGCGCCAGCTCCCTGAATGATCCGTCCGAGAATGATCCCGTAAATCGTATGCGAAAGCGCCGCAATCACGCTGCCGATGATAAACAAAATCAGACCGAAAAAAATCACAGGCTTTCGCCCGATCCGATCGGAAATCATGCCAAAGGGAATTTGAAAAATCGCTTGCGTAAGACCATACGCACCGAGCGCAATCCCCATCAAGCTTGGCGTGGCAGCACCCAAGCGATGCGTGTATAAACTAAAAATGGGGAGGATCATAAATAAACCCAGCATTCGAAAAGCATAAATGGCGGCCAGGGAAAAAGTCGTTTTTCGTTCTACGGGGAGCATGAATGAAGTATCCGGAATATTGCAATTGAAAAAAGGTATGATACCATAGCCCGCAATTTTTTGGACAATTCAATTCAATCACCCAGGGGGTAGAGACATCGTGATTAAACTTCGTCGTTTGCTTGTAACAGGCTTATCTTCCGGTTTGATGCTGGCGCTGAATGGCTGTCAGGCTGCGCTCTTAGACCCGAAAGGGCCGATTGCCGCGGCTGAAAAAAATCTTTTGATCGATGCGGTCTTACTGATGTGCATTATCGTGGTACCCGTGATTATCTTAACCTTGGTGATCGCGTATAAGTATCGCGCTTCCAATAAAAAAGCGAAGTATAGCCCCAACTGGGCGCATGGGACGCTTTTAGAAGCAGGTTGGTGGATTATGCCCATTGTTATCGTTGCCGTGTTGGGGGTCATGACCTGGAGAACTACACACGAACTTGATCCCTACAAACCCCTCGATTCAGACGTACCGCCTGTGAACATCCAGGTAGTCTCCTTAGACTGGCGGTGGTTGTTTATCTATCCTGATCAAAACATTGCAACGATCAATTTTGTTGAGTTTCCTGTTAATACGCCCATTAACTTTTATATCACCTCAGATGCACCGATGAATTCCTTTATGATTCAACAACTGGCCGGTCAGATTTATTCGATGGCCGGGATGCAAACGAAGCTGCACCTCCTCGCGGATGAACCGGGAGATTACCAAGGCCGATCAGTGAGTTTTAGTGGAGCAGGCTTTAGCAACATGCAATTCGTCGCGCGGGTGGTCTCAGAAAATGAGTTTAATGACTGGGTCAGTTCCGTCAAGAAAGGCCCGAATCAATTAACGATGGCCGCCTATAATCAAGTGGCCCTTGCCACCACCGATACCGGCGTTTACTATTTTTCTGCCGTCGCAAATAACTTATTCAACAATATCATTATGAAATACATGGGCCCGGATATGGCCAATATGAATATGGGCAGCACACCTAGTGAAGGCGTGGCACCCGTTGTCGAGCATATGACCGATATGCATAAAGAAGGGTATACCTCAGACCGGATTAATTCTTAACATTGATGGATAGGAAACATTGCTATGCTTGAACACTTAATATTTGGAAAATTAACGCTGGATGCCATTCCCTATAAAAATCCGATTGTGATGGGTGCGACGGCCTTTATGGGCGTTGTAACCCTGGCGATTTTGGGGTCGATCACTTATTATAAAAAATGGAAGTGGCTCTGGACGGAATGGTTGACCTCCGTAGACCATAAGAAAATTGGGATCATGTACCTGATTTTGGCATTCATTATGCTCCTCCGCGGTTTTTCAGATGCGATTTTAATGCGCACGCAGCAGGCGATTGCAGTCGGGAATAATATGGGCTATCTCCCGCCGGATCACTATAATCAAATCTTTACGGCGCATGGCGTGATCATGATTTTATTTATGGCGATGTCTTTTATCTTTGCGCTTGTGAATATCATCATTCCGCAGCAAATCGGGGCCCGAGATGTAGCCTATCCTTATTTGAACTCCCTCAGCTTTTGGCTCACGGCAGGGGGCGCCGGGATTATTTTGATTTCCCTGATCATCGGTGACTTTGCCGCAACGGGATGGACAGCCTATCCTCCCTTATCAGAACTCGCATACAGCCCCGGCGTGGGGATGGATTATTATCTCTGGGCCTTAACCTTATCGGGCTTCGGCACTTTAATCGGGGGTATCAACATTTTTGTCACCATTATTAAAATGCGTTGTCCCGGCATGACCTTGATGAGAATGCCTTTGTTCACCTGGTCTGTCTTATGCAGCATGACCCTCATTATTATTTCTTTTCCGATTCTCAATATTACGCTTGGGATGTTGTTTTTTGATCGATTTTTCGGGACGCACTTTTTCACGTCTGACTTCGGCGGCAATCCCATGATGTACATTAATTTGTTTTGGACCTGGGGACATCCTGAAGTGTATATTCTGGTACTGCCTGCGTTCGGGATTTTTTCAGAAGTCGTCGCAACCTATTCTAAGAAAGCCTTATTCGGCTACGCCGCGATGGTCTGGGCGACGGCGGTCATCACGGTGCTCTCGTTTACCGTCTGGTTGCATCACTTTTTTACCATGGGCGCCGGGCCGAATGTGAACGCGGTATTTGGTATCGCGACTATGATTATTTCAATTCCGACGGGTGTTAAAATCTTCAACTGGCTGGCGACCATGTATCGTGGCCGAATTACTTTTGACACACCGATGATGTGGATGGTGGCCTTTTTAATTACCTTCACAATCGGCGGCATGACGGGCGTGCTCATGTCCGTGCCGGGTGTCGATTTTATGGTGCACAACAGCGTGTTCCTGATTGCGCATTTCCATAATACGATTATCGGCGGGGTGGTCTTTGGCTTGTTTGCGGGCTACACGTATTGGTTCCCCAAGATTTTCGGATTCAGACTCAATGAGCGTTTAGGAAGATATGCCTTCTGGTGTTGGTTTTGGGGCTTTATGATCGCGTTTATGCCGCTCTATGTTTTGGGCCTCATGGGCATGCCGCGACGAATTAACCATTACGCCGAATCCACGGGATATCACCCGCTTTTAGTGGTCGCTTGTATCGGTGCGTTTGTGATCTTGGCGGGGATTCTATTCCAAATTGCGCAGCTCCTCGTCAGCATCAAAAATCGTGAGCAATATAAAGTAGGCAACGATCCCTGGGACGGCAGAACGCTTGAATGGTCTATTCCTTCTCCTCCGCCTTTTTATAATTTTGCCATTGAGCCCGTGGTGCATAGCCGCGACGCGTATTGGTACGAAAAACAACATCATCTCGAAAACAATACAACCCCTGAACGGCCGAAGCAATACTCCGATATTCACATGCCGAAAAATACCTCCCTCGGGTTTTTGATTGGTGTATTCGGTGCGATCTTTGGGTTTGCTATGGCTTGGGAAATGCCGCTTCCTGCAATCGTTTCTGGTGCCGCGATTTTGGTTTGTGTCGTCGCGCGCACGTTTAACTTTAATACGGATTATTACGTCACTGCCGAGGAAGTTGCCAAAACCGAAGCAAAATATCACAACGGGGCCTTAATATGACCAGCACATCTGTAAACGAACACCACACTCCCCATCACCACGAAGAGAAAGTCGCCTCAAAAGTAACCTTCGGGTTTTGGGTTTATCTGATGACAGATGCCATTTTATTTGCAGGGATGTTTGCAACCTATGCCGTATTGCACAACAATACCTACGGCGGGCCGGGCATTGCACAAGTGGCGACATTAGATCATATTTTGATTCAAACCCTGATTTTGATTGTGAGCACCTTCACCTACGGCTTGAGTTTTATTGCCTTGCACCGAGGTCGCAACAGTCAACTTGTTTTATGGCTTCTCGTCACGTTTCTACTGGGACTCGCCTTCGTCGGAATTGAAATTAAAGATTGCACTTCCATTGTACAAAGTGGGTATACTTGGCAAACGAGCGCCTTTTTATCTGCCTATTTCATGATTTTAAGCATCCATGCCATTCACATTACCGTGGGCCTCGTTTGGATGGTGATTCTCCTCATCCAGCTTTCGATGCAAGACATGACGACGATGATGAAAACCCGCTTTACCTGCTTGAGCCTCTTTTGGAACTTTATCACCTTAATGTGGCTGATTATCTTTTCGCTTATCTTTTTAATGGGAGCAATTTAAAATGTCTGATCATGAACTGGTGGCGTCGCATTTAAAAAAAGCAAACAAACTCCTTCTTTCGTATACGATCGGTTTTGTGTTGACCGTCATCTTTACGCTCATCGCCTTCGCCTTGGTTCGAAGCCATACCTTGGATGTTGAAGCGTTGTATGTCATCGTCGCGGTGGGACTGATTTTGCAGGTGTTGGTACAGGTGTTTTTTGTATTCCGTTTGAATAAGACCACGGAAGACGATCGCTGGAATTTGCTCATTTTTGTTTTCGCGATTTTGATTATGGGGATTGTGGTCTCGGGTTCACTGTGGATTATGTATAATCTGAACTACTACATGGTGAATTAGTGCGCTTTTATTCTGTTGTTAAGCCCGGGATTATTTTTGGAAATATTGTAACGGTCTGTGGGGGCTTTTTTCTCGGTTCCACTACGCCCTTTCATTTCAGCCTTTTTTTAGCCACCTTGCTCGGCATGATCCTGGTCATTGCCTCAGGCTGCGTGCTCAACAACGTCATTGATCGCGATATTGACGCGCTCATGGAACGCACGCGTCATCGCGTTCTCGTCAAAGGGCTTGTTTCCCCTACCGTTGCAGTGGGCTATGGCATTGTGCTGGGCCTCGCGGGTTTTATCGTGCTGTATCAGTTAGCCAATCCCTTAACAGTCTGGGTGGCGTTTATAGGCTGGTTTGTTTATGTGATTTTGTATAGTTTATTTTTAAAGCGAAATTCAACACATGGCACGGTGGTTGGGGCCGTATCGGGCGCCGTTCCGCCTGTCGCCGGGTACGTCGCGGTCACGAATCGCTTAGATGTGGGCGCGGCTTTATTGTTTCTGATTCTCTTCTTTTGGCAAATGCCACATTTTTATGCCATTGCGATTTATCGATTAAGCGATTATAAAGCGGCTTCCATCCCCGTTTTACCGCTTGCGAAAGATATTCCGCATACTAAAAAAGTCGTCTTTTATTATGCCTTAGCGTTTGCCGTTGCGGCGATTCTGCCGAGCGTCTTTCATTATACAGGAGTCGTCTATTTAGTCGTCGCAATCGGGTTAGGCCTCGCCTGGCTTTACGTGGGCTGGCAAGGCATCCGGGCGAAAGTAGAGGATCACATTTGGGCAAAAAAAATGTTTCTCTTTTCAATCTTTATCATTACCCTCTTATCCATGATGATGGCTGTTAAATAGGGCTCTCCCGCGTTTCTGTAGAAATGGCAGACTCGGTTCAAACCAAGGTAGCAATTTGACTCTCTACAGATGAATTCGTACACTGGTCAAATAAATATGTTTTAATTATTAATTTTATGGGTTAGCCTTCATGCTTAATTTAAAGTATAAGAGGCGCAATAAAATGGCAGCACTATGTTCTGCAAGATCCATGAGCCTTCAAGGCAAGATATCACTTGGCCTTCAGGCTATAACGAAGAAGAAGCCCATCGTCAGTCTTGCCAATGAAAATCAAGTCAGTCGTAAATTCGTACAAATTCAAAAGGATAAAATAAGCGCAGGTATTGAGAATGCGTTTAGTGCAAAAGAGTCAGAAGGAATGCTATTTTACTTACCTGTCACCCTGGACTGGATAAAGCAGTTTGTAGTGACCTTGGCGCTGGATTGTCGCGCTAGTTTCCGAGGAATTATCAAGGCCGCAGCCAATTTGCTAGATTATGGAATACCCATTGGAACTATTTTCAACATACTCAATGACGCTATTCAAAAAGCAAAGATTATCAACAGGGCGCAGGATTTAAGTAACGTTAAAATTGCTGCACCGGATGAACTCTTTCACAATAATCACCCCGTTTTGGCAGGGGTCGATACAGCGTCTCTTTATTGCCAGCAGCTCCCGCTGAAATAGCAGAGCTTGCTAAATAAGGATTGGAGTTTAGACTTAACCCAAGTTTGACAACAACAATATTATTAAATATTAAAATATAATATTTTAAGCTAAAAATTAATCCGAAATAGAAATAAATAATTGATTACTGTAATAGTCAATTTTAAAAAATAATTTGTGCGGACATAATATTTTGAC
>JBMDXV010000018.1:0-14616 GCA_048594525.1 Gammaproteobacteria bacterium
GACCCCATTTTTGAGGTGATGCCGACCCAAGACATAAAGGCTTCCTAGGACAGCCCCCAGTAACAGCGATGCCAATAAAATAGTCAGACCATGCAGAGGCAGCGGTTCATCTGCTGCTTCTGCATAATCTAAGACGCGGAGATCACTGACCGTCGAGGCTTTTGCGAGCAAACTCTGCTGTTTATTCAGAAGCAAATCCGTGTAAATTTTAGCCTGAACCTGGGCGGTTTGTAGGAGCTCAATTGTTCCCTGCTCTTTCAAAGGGAGATTCGCAATCTGCTGAGCCACTTGCGCCTTTTGCTTCTCCAGCGAAGCCTCTTGCGCATTCAAGCTTTGCATGATCGGATTTTGGTTGGTATAGATTTGCTGATATTGAGCGCGTGTCGTTTCCGTTGCAGCAAGCGCCGCATTGATTTGTGTGCTTGTGGCCAATAATGCAGCGGACTGTGCTTTTAAATCTCCAAGGCCCGTTTTTTGTTCTTCTTTGTTTAACGCTGTCTGGGATTGAATCATGTTTGCTTTTGCGAGGGACAATTGGGTTTCAATAAAGCCCAGCATTTTTGAAGAAGAAAGTTCTTTCTGTTGAAGGTTATCGCTCAAAGTCAACTCTAAAATAGTATTTAAAATTTGTACGGCCTCGCCTGGGTGGGAACTATTAAGCCCTAACTGAACTACCCCTGTATCGACATTTAACGGCCCGGGCATTCCATTTTTTTCAGGCGCCAGCTCGGTTAACTGAAACGCTTTTTGAAGCGAGGCCAGCGTTTCTGTAAACGAAAGTTTCGTTAGGTAAAAAACCGCGCCAGGCCGCGCATTCAGGGTGTTCCACTCTAATTGAACCATGCCATCGTCACTCGCTGAAGGCGCGCCCACCTCACCTCTTAAAACCAATTTGTGAGCTGAATCAAATAAACTGTAAGTCTGATTTTCTCCCACAACCAACACAAAACGCTCTTTGACTGCGTTCTCTGGCACAATAAAATAGCCCAATGACCACGATTCCCCACCCCATAAAAATCGATTCAAGCCCAATCGAGTTGGTGCAAGCCTCCCTCCTGTATAGTGCCTTGCAAGATAGGAACCAATCAGTGGAAAATAATCCGGTGCAATGGACACATCCAGGTTCAACTTACGGATCGTGGGTTTAAGGATATAGGGAGATTGCATCAAGGTCATTTCGACCTGAGTCTGACTGGACTGTGCCTGCCCTCCTCCAAGCCCTCCAACCAGCGCCATATTACTTAAGAGGCTGGATGCTTGACTCATGTTAGGCGCAGACTTGACCTGCATTAAGGCATTGGTTTCATAAACCGGTTGTTTTAAAAAAATAAAAATGCAGCCGATTATAAAGGTAGCAAGCGCCGCTCCCGCCACCCTCCAACGTTCAGACCATAAGACTTTTAAGAGATCGTTTAGATTAATTTCCGCCCTTTCTTCATTTTCTTTTTTAAAATTCATATTTCAGTTTATACCTTAAGGATTGACGAGCGACTTTGTAAACCAGAGCGTTTGAACCGTCGGCAGGATCTGGCTAAGTACATTATTCCAACGTACAATCGCCGCAGTCGAAACAAAAACCACATCGTGGTTGGTTAAAGGAAAATTATCGGCGTACAGCATGGCGGCAGGCGACTCTGCATTTAACCAATAGACCGTGGGATGCGTAAAAGAACCGCGTATCACATAGATTTCACTCGTATCTGCCGTGGTTTGATTTACCCCACCGACGGCGGATAAGGCATAAGCCAAGGTCATCGGTGTATTGGTAATCGGTAAAAGCGCTGTGGCGCCTTGAATCCCTGAATTTAAGTCTCCGAGAATGTATACTTTTTGGCTGGCAAATCCACTCACATTCACCATCACCTGAGGGTTTTTAATGTAACGGCTCAATTTCTGCATCATCAATTGTGAGGCCTGCTGTTCGGTTAAACCTGCAATAGAGACATTTCCGAGCAAGGGAAAAAAAATAGTCCCGTCCGGATTGACAAGATATCCTGTTCCCGCTGTGTTCGTTGATGCTGTATTGTTTAAAAACACATTCGATAAACCCGGGAGCTGCGACCCCTGAGACGCTGTTGCAAGCACACTCGGCGAGCCCAGATTTTGACCTGCTGGTGAATTGAATTCAGGGTGCCCCCAGATCGTAATGCTCAGCATATCCCCTACGCCGATATAATACACATAGGGATTTAGCACGGATTGAAATTGCGCAATCACGCTCGGAGTGATTGGGACGATGGTCGGATTTAAATCGGTTGAGGTATTTTCCGCATTCGCTTGATTGTTATTGACCGTCATCCCGGGCAATAAGGCGCAACCTGTAAGAAGCCCCAGCATGAGCGTGGCAACTCCTATTCGCAAAAAGCGTATCATCATTCGGTCTTTATATCAGATTTTAAACCGACCGATTGTAAAGGACTTCGATGAGCTCCGCAATATCGCATTCTCTCTTCACTTCAAATTCCATAGGTAGCTTGCTTTCAGGATGAAAGAACGCGAGCTTGACAGCCTGCAAGGCTTGTCGCGCAAAAGGCAGGTTTTGATTCTTTCTCCCATATACTTTATCTCCCACCAAGGGATAGCCCATATGGGCAAAATGAACGCGAATCTGATGCGTGCGGCCGGTTTCTAGGCGGGCTTCGATGAGCGTGTGATTTTTAAATTTTTCGAGAATACGGAAATGCGTGATCGCCGCTTTGGCCTGCGCGTGATGTTCTAAAACCGCCATTTTTTTGCGGTCAATAGGATGGCGACCAAGGGGCAAATTAATCGATCCGCCACTTAATAAAACGCCCTCTACCACTGCAACATAGACGCGCTCCACCGCATGCTCTTTTAAAGCTTCGATCAATTGTAAACGCGTCTTTTCTGTTTTCGCAACGACCATGAGACCACTCGTTTCTTTATCAAGGCGATGCACAATCCCTGCGCGGGGTAAAAGCGCAAGCATTGGTCGCGCGTGGAGGAGTGCATTTAAGAGCGTCCCGGTTTTCTGACCCGCTCCGGGATGCACCGTTAAGCCCGCCTCTTTATTGAGCACGAGGAGAAACGCATCTTCATAGACAATCCGCAAAGGAATGGCCTCGGGTTGATCAGGGAGCACAGGGGCCTCCTGCAAATTGACTTCGATCTCCTCACTTCCTTTGAGCTTATATTTTTGCGGCACTCCCTTCACACCCGCCACCGTGACGCTGCCCTCCATAATCGCCGCTTGAAGCCGAGCACGGGAGATTCCCTCACACTGTGCGGCAAGAAATTTATCAAGTCGTATTCCCCGGTCGGTTTCAGATACCTGGAATTTCATTTATAGAACAATTTTAACAGCAGGGTTCTGAGTCAGTGATTCATAGAGTGTGTCTAATTGCGGCTTAGAAGTCGCCTCAAAGAGCGCAGTGACCGACACATACTTTCCTTCACTACTTTTACGAGACTCCAGCTGAACGTCCGCTTCGCTGACCCCAACTGCTTTTAACGCAGCGAGGACGATGTCTGATAAGTTTTCAGTTTCAAGCCCCATGACTTTAATCGGGAACTGACAGGGAAACTCAAACAAAGTTTCTAATTGTTGCTGTGGCATTTTTCTCCATTTTAAAAATCACAGAAGACGCGTATTATAGCAAACTTTCAACTAACGGCCCAGAGCATGTCTTTTTTAGAAATAGACCCTACCCTCCTCATGAAAGGTTTAAGGGGACTTGAGCGTGAAAACTTGCGCCTCAACGCAGCAGGCCGCTTGTCTCAACGCTTACACGAATCCGTACTCGGCCTCAGCCCGATGGACCCTGTTTTTACACTTGATTTTGCAGAATGCCAATTGGAGTTGGTCACCCCCGCCTTTGAGGCCTTAACGGACCTCATGGCTTATTTACAAGAGACCCACCAATCCCTGACCCAAGAACTGGGGGACGAAACGCTTTGGCCCCACAGCATGCCGCCGGAATGCAAAGCACATGAAATCAAGATTGCTGATTTTGGCCAAAGTCCGGAAGCGGTGAAAAAACGGACTTATCGACGCGGGCTGTGTCATCGTTATGGCAAAATGATGCAGACGATTTCAGGCATTCATTATAACTTTTCATTTCATGACGATTTTTTTATGGCACTCGGGCAGACGAAGAACCAGGCTTATTTTAAAATCATCCGCAATTTCTGGCGCTTTTATCCCCTGTTGCTTTATCTCTTCGGCGCCTCTCCCTTCTGCTTCGAGAACTCCCGAAAGCCGCATGTGGAGGATGCCGTTTTTTTAGAGCCTGATCGGGACGGCCTCTACCTTGGGCCGAGAGCGACGTCGCTCCGGCAGTCGGAACTCGGCTACCACAATCCGGACGTACCCGAGTTGCGCGTATGTTTTCAAAATCTCGACACTTATATTGCTTCTTTGCAAAAAGCCACTTCGACGCGTTATGCGCCTTATGCAAATATCCCCGAGGGGGAACAGCTCAATGACTGTTACTTGCAAATGGAAAACGAATACTATGCACCGATTCGCCCCAAACATAATCCCAAATGCAAAGCCCGACCCATCGAGGCTTTAAAACAAAGCGGCATTCAATATCTCGAAGTGCGGATTTTAGACTTGAACCCTTTGCACCCCCTCGGCATTGATATTGAAACGCTGGCTTTCATTGATCTCTTTCTCATCTATTGCTTGTTTACTGAGGAGCAGCCCTTTGATTTTATAGCCTACAAAAATCGGGCACTTGAGATTGCAAAGTTTGGCCGCGGCGATCCGCACATCGTGAGCGAAGGCTTGCAGATTTTGAAATCGATGGAGCCTCTCCTCAAACACATTGAAAATCCTATATATCAGCGTGCGTGGTACGCGCAATATGACAAACTTCAGCACCCGGAAAATCTCCCGAGTGCGCGAGTTTTGGCAAAACTTCAAACAGGAGTATAATGTTTTCATCATCTCTTCTGTTCGCCAAGCAAAAAGTCCTGAGCGAATATTTTAAGAAAATGGGAGTTGTATTTTTAAAGCGGTGTGCACGCCAATTAGATTGGAAGCCTAATGTTTTGAAATCAGCACCCACCCTGACCTTCAGTAGTTCAGGTTACCCAAGCAAACGGCAGCAGGGATGATTATGATTTATGATGCTCATGATGAAATTGTATTGCGTCAAGCCCTCAAAGCAAAACGTCGTGCCTTGCGGCCCGAAGTTCAGGCAGAAGCCGCCCTCCATTTTCTCAGCTCCCTCTCTCACTTTTTTAAATCTTTGAGTGGTCCGCATCAAGTGGGCGTGTATCTCGCAGGGAAAGGAGAACTCGACTTAACGCCAAGCATCGACTGGCTCTGGCAGCAAGGTTACCTGCTTTATGCCCCAGTTCTCTCGGGGGAATCCCTCAGCTTTTGTGCCTACACGCCTGACACACCGCTGGTGCTCAATGCCTATCAATTGAGAGAACCGACAGGCTCGCCCTCCATTCGAACAGAAGACTTAGATTACGTCCTTGTGCCACTTCTCGCCTTTGATCCAGCAGGCCACCGCCTAGGCATGGGCAAAGGCTATTACGACCGGAGCTTTGCCTTCCGCAAACACACTGCGCGCCCCATCCTCATCGGGTGTGCTTATGGGTTTCAGGAAGTGCCCCAAATCGACCCTAAACCCCATGATATCCGAATGGATCATATTTTGGTGGTCGATTAAAATGCGCGCTTCTTCTCAAAAAATTAAACGCCATGTTATTTAATCGAACGCCTCACGAATAAGAAATAGGAAGACAAACTCACAAGACTCGTAAAAAACAAAATCGTCGGCAGGGTCTTAAACTGATGCGCATTGAGATGGGTAATGATGAATACCACAATCGCCGTCGTCAGGATCATGATAAACCCGGACAGCGCCCCGGTCGTTCCGATCAGTTTCGGGAAAATGCTCATCGCCGTTGCAAAAAAGTGAGGGTTCACAATCCCACAGATAAAGACCAGGATCATAGACGGGATCAAGATAATCCAAAGCGCATGGGGGAAAATTAAGGCGGATATCAACATCAAGGTCGCGACAATGAAACTAAAGATTAACCCCGTCGTGACAATCCCTGCGCTACTCACGTAGTGAATTAAGACCCGATTCAGTAAGCCACCTAAGAGATAAGCCAATCCCACCATCAACGAAAAATAACCATATTGTAAAATAGAATAATGGAGCTCCCCCTGAATCGTAAAAGGCGCTAAAACATTAAAGGAATAGACGGTGGCAAAACAGATCCCTCCGGAAATGCAGGTAAATAAAAACTGCTGATTCATCATGACGAGCACATTGTTTTTCCAGATCGTTTTTAAATCGTGACGGCGAATATCTTTGTTAGTTTCTTTGAGTGAGAAAATAATGAGGAGCAATAAGAATCCGGAGTACACCACCAAAGCCAAAAAATTAGCATGCCAACTAAAATAATGCGTCAGGTACGCACCGATCACTGGCGCAATAATCGGGCCGATGCCATAGGCGGTCAGGGCATAAGACATGACCTTTACGAGTTCCAGTCCCGTAAAGCAATCGGCCGCAAGCGTTTTTAACATAATCGCCACCGTCGTCACGCCCATCCCTTGAATAAAGCGAGCGAGATCGAGCACATGCAAAGCATGCGTGAACACCGCGAGGAGGCTCCCGAGAAAAAAAACGGCGATCCCTATCACTAAGATGGGCTTTCTGCCATACCGATCAGACAAGGGGCCTACCAAAGGCTGCCCAAAAGAAAAAGCGAGGAGATAGATCGTAATCGTCCACTGTAAATGGGAGGGGGTACTGTTAAAATAACGCACCATCTCCGGCAAGGCTGGAACATAAATATCCGTCCCAAACTGAGCGATGGGCGCAATACACAAAATAACGATCAGAATTCTAAAGTAATGGGTCATTATTTTCCTTGTGGAGCTTTCTCACATGTTTTGGATTAAATAATGCCAGCTTTATCTCACAAGTCTTTAGTATCTGTAAAGGCTTCTACAGGCTGATGATGCTATTTTAGGCTTTTAGCATCTTCTGCAAATAATGCCCCGTATAGGATTTTTGAACCTGCGTGATGGCCTCAGGCGTGCCGATGGCAATGACTTCCCCCCCTTTTCCGCCGCCTTCCGGACCGAGATCGATAATCCAATCTGCGGTTTTAATCACATCGAGATTATGTTCGATGATAATCATCGTGTTACCGCGATTGCGGAGGGTGTGGAGAACTTTTAACAATTGTTTGACGTCGTGAAAGTGCAGGCCGGTGGTGGGCTCATCTAAGATATAGAGTGTTCGACCTGTGTCGCGCCGGGATAATTCTTTTGCGAGTTTCACCCGTTGTGCTTCACCCCCTGACAGCGTCGTAGCGCGTTGTCCTAAGGTAATGTAAGACAAGCCCACTTCCATTAAGGTCTGCAGTTTTTTATGAATGCTCGGGATATTCTCGAAAAAGCTTAAGGCTGCCTCTACGGTCATTTCTAAAACTTCGTGGATGTTCTTGCCTTTAAACTTTACTTCAAGCGTTTCGCGATTATAGCGTTGCCCTTTGCACACATCACAGACCACATAAATATCGGACAAAAAGTGCATCTCTACTTTTTTGACGCCATCGCCTTCACAAGCTTCGCAGCGCCCTCCTTTCACATTAAAACTGAAGCGCCCCGGGGCATAACCACGAATGCGGGCTTCTTCTGTTGCGGTAAAGAGGTCTCGCACCAAGGTGAATAGTCCCGTATAGGTGGCAGGATTTGAGCGTGGTGTGCGGCCGATCGGACTTTGGTTGATATCGACGACTGAATCGAAATATTCAATCCCTTGAATTTCGTCATATCCCTCGGGCGAAATGACGGTCGCGCCATTGAGCTCACGTGCCAAAATCGGAAACAGGGTGTCGTTAATCAAAGTGGATTTGCCCGAGCCGGACACGCCCGTGACACAGGTTAACAATCCGATGGGAAACTCCGCCGTCACGTTTTTCAAATTATTCCCACGCGCGCCCGTTAATTTAAGGACACGTCCATCGGATTTAATGCGGTTTTGTGGAATCTCAATTTTTTGCTGACCCGATAAATATTGACCAGTGATGGATTCAGGAACGGCGAGGATGTCCTGAAGCGAGCCCTTGGCAATGATTTCACCGCCATGCACGCCTGCACCCGGGCCAATATCGAGAATAAAATCTGCCGCCCGAATGGCATCTTCATCATGCTCTACCACAATCACCGTATTCCCAAGGTCTCGGAGGTGAAACAAGGTGTGTAAGAGGCGATCGTTATCGCGTTGATGCAGCCCGATCGACGGCTCATCCAAAATATACATGACGCCGACGAGCCCCGCACCGATTTGACTTGCAAGGCGAATCCTTTGTGCTTCGCCCCCCGACAGGGTTTCGGCTTTGCGCTCTAGGGTGAGATAATCGAGCCCAACATTGACGAGGAAACTCAAGCGCAAAATAATTTCTTTTAAAATCTTCTCCGCGATCTGGGCCCGCGCTCCACTCAGTTTCAAATTTTTAAAATAGTGCTCTGCCTCTAAAATCGGGAGCGTCACCACATCCGGCAAAGCGGTATCCTGAATCATCACATTCCGTGCGGCTTTATTCAGGCGTGATCCTTTGCACACACCGCAGGGTAATTCCGCCATCATCTTGTGTAATTCTTCTTTGATAATCATGGAGTCGGATTCTTTGAGCCGCCGCTCCAGGCTGGGAATCACGCCCTCAAAAGGGCGCTGCTGCGTGGTGCGGGCACCGCGAGCAGAGACATATTCAAACGGAATCTTTTCTCCCTCGGAACCAAACAAAATCAGCGTTCTTGTCTTTTCGGGCAACTGATTAAACGGTGTGTCGAGACTAAAATGATAATGTGCCGCCAAGGACTGGAGTTGCTGATAATAATAGAGATTGGTTTTATTCCAACTCCGAATCGCGCCACTTGCGATCGCCAAACTCGGATGCTGTACCACTTTTGCCAAATCAAAGCGGGCCTGAACGCCCAAACCATCGCAGGCTTCACAGGCCCCCACCGGACTGTTAAACGAAAATAAACGGGGCTCCAATTCCTCAATGCTAAATCCACATTCCATACACGCAAAATTCGCCGAAAAAGTCAGATCTGCAAACGACTCTTCCATCGCCACAATGCGCACCAATCCATCGCTTAATTTGATAGACGTCTCAATCGATTCCGCCAAGCGCTGGCGTGCCTCTTCATTCAGTTTCAGGCGATCGACCACCACCTCAATCGTGTGTTTGAGTTGACGATTTAATTTAGGAGGGTCTTCCAGTTCATAAAGTTCCCCATTCACCCGCACACGAATAAATCCTTGCTTTTGCAATTGCTCAAAGAGCTTTTCGTATTCTCCTTTTCGCCCTTGAATTACCGGAGCGAGAATCATCATTTTCGCATCAGCGGGTAAGGCGAGCACCTGATCGACCATCTGGCTCACCGTTTGGGCGTTCAAGGGAGTATGATGTTCCGGGCAATGCGGCGTGCCAACGCGGGCAAATAAGAGCCGCAGATAATCATAGATTTCGGTAATCGTCCCCACCGTCGAGCGCGGATTATGGGAAGTTGATTTCTGCTCAATTGAAATCGCAGGGGATAAGCCTTCAATGTGATCAACATCCGGCTTTTCCATTAAAGACAAAAACTGCCGCGCATAAGCGGATAAGGACTCCACATAACGCCGCTGACCTTCTGCATAGAGCGTATCAAACGCGAGCGAGGATTTCCCTGACCCTGACAATCCCGTAATGACAATCAGCTTATCTCGCGGCAGCGTCAGGTTCAGGTTTTTAAGGTTATGCGTGCGCGCACCCTGAATGATGATTTTATCCATGTCGATCCTTCATTTTAAGCCAAGCTGTACAGTATACTCTAAAAAAGTTTATTTGTTTTTCTCAGAAGATTATAATAGTGTTCTACTTATTGATTTAAAAAACATATAACACTAAAACCGTGAGCTTTTCTGATAACCCTAATGAAACCAGTTCCCTGCAACTGTTATTGCAATAGCCCGAGAAAAAACATAGAATTAAAAATAAATTTCAGAAGAATATCTCATGAGCACATTTAAAATAGACCCGCTTACCGAGCGTGCCATTCGTTCTTTTATCTCCAAAACTGCTGAACATTACCCGCTTACGAGAGCAATCCTTTTTGGTAGTCGTGCGCGTGATACCCATAGACCAGACAGCGACGCAGACGTAGCTATTCTACTACCCGGGCCTCCCGAAAAATTTATAGCCGTCAAGCTTTCTATGGATGATATTGCTTACGAGGTGCTATTGGATACAGGAATCCGAATTCAGCCTCTGCCCATTTGGGAGAGAGAGTGGGCTCATCCTGAAACCTATTCAAACCCACGTTTGCTTGAAGATATTCATCACGAAGGGGTTCCCCTACGAACGCCCAGGATTTATTGCATAAAGCAGAACGCGCTGCTGAATCGGCGCAATTATTGCTTGAAGCTGGAGATGGGGATGGCGCCTGTAATCGCGGCTATTATGCTATGTTCGATGCGGCCCGTGCCGCTTTATTATTATCAAACCCCAATGTGCTTTTCGTCTTTCAAGCCAAGCGTCGCCATCAACTCGGTTCTCCCCATCTCACTTTGGAGTGCTGTTAACAGGCAAATTCTTTTTCCTCAAAACGGTCACCACCTGTCCCATTAGGAAAGTACACCACATCTATTTGAGTCGCTGGAAAGAAAGCTTCTGGATGTTCATTAAAAAACAGCAAACCCACATTCTTGGGAAAAGCCATTTCCGCCGGGCCGCCCACCACGTTCATGCGCCGTCCCAGCGCTTCGATACGGAGCTCCCGCGCTTCGGCCGCAAGCTCACTCTTAATTTCCTGCAAAAATTCCCGCATCAATCAGGGAGATAAATCGTCCAGCGTGGCGGTTTGCCGATAACGATCATCAAAGGGAACTTTGGCCGCCAAACATTCAGTTCAGGTCTTCAGTTTGCCATATTCCAGGCGGCGTATAAAGTAGCAGCAATTTTCAGGGTTGCGCTCATTTTTTTCAGAAAAACGCCATTAGCGACTGATAGTGCCGAATCACCTCAGGATCGGTGACGTCTCGCACCTCATTCGTCTCAGGTAAATCCATCACCGTCAGCACCCGTGCAGGCCGCCCCGCTAAAATCAAAATTGAATCCGCGAGACGCAAGGCTTCCCAGGGATCATGTGTGACCATCACGACGGTTTTACCACTGCGGCGCATGAGCACCGAACTGAGATTTTGCATCTCCATGCGGGTCATGGCATCCAGGGCTGAAAAAGGCTCATCCATCAGCACAACGTCACGATGCTGAATCAGTGTGCGCGCCAGGGCAACACGCTGACGCATTCCCCCTGACAATGCCTTGGGTTTAGCCTTATGAGAGTCTTCCAGACCAACGGCAGCAATCAGTCCTTTTGTATCTGCCGTGACCGCATCACCTGATAAATGAAAAGGAAGAAGCACATTGTCCCAGACCGAAAGCCAAGGAAAGAGCCCATCCTGCTGCGCCATATAAGAAACTTCAAAACGAGATTGATCCTGCCAGGTCACTGCGCCTTCAATCTTGGTATTATTTTCTGCCCGAAAATGATGTAAGCCTACAATCAAGCGCAACAGGCTGGTTTTACCCACTCCACTTGCACCCATAATTGCAAGCCATTTATGAGGAGACAGTTCAAAATTTAAATCTTCGAAAACCACTTGATCAGTGTAGCGGAGGGATGCGTTTCTGACTTTAAGCATAGTCCTTTATTATTGCTTACTTTAGCTTTCAATTCAATATCCCCTATGCTATTCTCCTTTTGATATTTCGGGGCCGAGCGCGATGAGACTTTTCAAGCACTACAATCAAGAAATTTTACAGCTCATTCTCATGATCATGATTTCATTTTTGCTCATCATGATTTCTGTCACCTTCATCCGCTATCTCGCCCTTGCGGCCGATGGGGACATGCCCCTTAAAAACGCAGTTGCTATTTTAGGGATTTTATTGCCCAACTTTATCATGCTCCTCTTGCCTGTGAGTCTATTTCTCGCCCTAGTCATTGGGCTCAATAGATTACTGCATGACAATGAACTCCTGACGGGTTTTGCCTGTGGGATGAGTTTTTATACACTCGTCGGTAAACTCTTCCGCTTTGCGCTCCCCTTGACCCTCCTTGCTGTCATTTTAAGCTATGTGATCGTCCCCAAAATGAATGAATACCAAGATCATCTCTCGACTATTCAATCCCAAGATTCAACTTTACTCAATTTTGTTCAAAGCGGACGTTTTTTTGCTTTGGGGAACAATCAAATCGCCTATATTAGCAATATCGACCTCAGTACCCGCCACAGCCAAAACATCTTTTTGTATCAGAATACGGGAGCCACAACAGAAATTGTACTCGCTCCCTCGGGATCGATCGAAACCCAAGGAAATAAGCTCGCTGAAGCAAGCCTCAATCAAGGCCAAGAATATTTGTTTTCAAATGCACCTAACTCGCTTGCCGTACGGATGGCCACCTTTGATCGCCTCGTCATGACTTTAATTCCCGATTATGATTTTTCAAATAGTGATTTAAGCGCAGAGAGCACGGATTCACTCTGGAGGCACCCCAATCTTATCAACAAACTCGAATTACAATGGCGTGCCTCTACTCCGCTCGCTATCTTGATTTTAACGATTTTGGGTGCGGTTTTGAGTGATTTGAGCCCACGCAAAAGCAAAGTATTTAAAGTACTGTATGCGGTCATGATTTTCATCATCTACTTTAACCTGTTATCCGTTACAAAATCGCTTGTGCTCGGGGGCCGTTTTCCCTTATACCCCGGCTTATTTGCAGTTCATTTTCTCTTTCTTGCCATCGGCTTGTTTTTACTTGCGATGCGGGAAGGTTGGCTCAATTTTATCTATCGGCTACGCAAATGAAACTTTCTCTTTACATCGCCCGGCATGTCCTTCTCCTTTTTTTACTGGTGATTCTGGTGGTGGTCGCGATTGATTTTGTATTTGCCGTGATTGGCGAAATTAAAGCCGTTGGACAAAACGGCTATAGTTGGCATGATGCCTTTTTATATGTCCTGTTTCGAATTCCTTCAGACATCGACTTGATCCTTCCCATTGCAGGGTTTTTGGGTACCTTGATCGCGCTCCTCATTCTCTCCTCGAAAAGTGAACTCATCGCCATGCGGGCCGCTGGCTTTTCGATGAGACAGATTGCCAAATCAATCCTCCTCGCGGGAGCGGGACTCCTCATTATTTTTTATGTGCTCAGCCTGTTTTTCGCACCCTATACGCGGCACCTCGCCTATATGCAACAAAACTTTCAGGGTAAAGATCAGAATGTTTTAGTCTTATCCACAGAAACCTGGCTCAAGTCTGGCAATCATTTTTTATTGATGGGTGAAATCCTACCCGATGGTGAAATTCACAATGTGACGGACTTTGTGATTCAAAATGGCGTTCTCGCTCAAGTGCGTAAGATCAAGTCCATTACCCTCCACCCCGACCAAACCTGGACGCTTCAAGGTGTTTCAAGCATGCAACTCTCTCCGAAAGGAATCGTGAGTACCGTGATGAAAACCGACCTCACCGAACAGAGCCTGATTTCCGCTGCGCTCTTACCGGCGCTCGCGATGGAACCGGATGAAATGAGCGTTCACACGCTCTACACCTACATCCAATTTCGCAAAGACAATAAGCTCGATGTCAAATCCTATGAATTACAATTCTGGGAGCGCATTTTCTCCCCCCTCCTCCTGCCGATTATGATGCTGATTGCCATTCCGTTTGGGATGAGTTCAAACCGCGGCGGCATTCAAATCCGCCTGGTACTCAGTATGGTTGTGGGGTTTTCTTTTTATGTCATCGGCCAGTTTTTTGGCTCTATCACGCTGCTCTCACCGCTCCCGCCCATTTTAGGCGCGAGCCTGCCCATTCTTGTCTTCGGCGTACTCGCCTTCGTCTTGTTTAGTTTACGACCGTAGGCTGATTATTTTGCTGTTTGCTTTGGAGATACAGCGCATCAAAATTAACAGGCGCCAAACTAATTTCAGGAAAGCTTCCCCTAAACACCGTGGTCGCAATCGCGTCCCGGGCATAGGGAAAGAGCGTAGTCGGGCAATAGCTTAAGAGAATAGGCTCAACCTGTTCCGTTGGAATATTTTCTAAAGCAAAAATCCCGGCCTGTTTAATCTCCGCAATAAACGCAACATTCTCACGATTTTTTGCAGTCAGGGTCATACGCAGCACCACTTCATAATGGAGGTCATTGAGTTTTTCAAAACTCGTATTCATTTCCATATTCGCCTCAGGCTGCCATTCGCCGTTAAAAACCGTCGGAGAATTCGGTGCTTCGAAGGAAAGATCTTTCAAATAAATTTTTTGAATCGAAAAACTGGGGGCCTTTTGCTCTGCCATGGTGTTTAATAAATAAGTTATGAGGCTTGCTATTATGACGCATAAAATCTAGAATGCAACCTTTCCATTTAACCTTAAGAAAAATGGCGAATCCTCTCAAAAAAATCGGTGCATCCAACGGCGCATCCAACTCGTTATCGCAACTTTGTCACCTTTTTTTAGATACCAAAATCTGAGCAGGACTTTTGTACGATAGGCATTTTCTTGGTCTATTATTTAACTCATTTTCAACTATCTTAATTGCCTCGTCGCTGACCT
>JBMDXV010000180.1:0-5549 GCA_048594525.1 Gammaproteobacteria bacterium
GCTTATTCTCCTGATTTAAATCCAATTGAAAAATTCTGGGCTAATTTGAAAAGAAATATACGAAAAATAATCAAATCAGCTGAAACCTTTCAAGAAGCAATAACCGCTGCCTTTCACTTAACTTTATCGGGTTAGCTATAAATCTATTTTTGTCAAAATAGCTTCTGCCCGTTCTTTTCGTATTCTCATATTCCTTTTTGTTCTGGGAATTCCTGCAAGTTCGGACAATTCTGCCTGTATTTCTACCCACGACTTTTCTACATCTGACATCATCATGGTTCTCCTCTGCCTAAAAATTTTATGAAGGGGGATGGTCAAGGTCTGAAATAATACACTCTACAGAGCAAACTTCCTGGGATTGCGGCACATCAAAATGACCGATGCATTCTGTGCATTTGGCGGGATTGATGATATAAATGAATTCTCCTGCATAAATGGCCTCATAGGACATTCCGGTTCACTCACGTCGCAATTAATGCTGAGGTGTTACTATACAATGCGCGATCAGGGTTTTGCAAGCAGAGCGCTGTTGGTAAAATTTTAGATAAGTGCTTGCCAACTTTTTTCTAGGAAGGTACAGTACAAGTTCTAGAAACTCCTAATCCTGCAAAATTAATATCCGTTCCACAAGGAATATGATGTGAAAAAATGATACCCAAAATAAAAATACATATTGGCGATAAAATCTTAATAATCTGAATAAATTTAGACCATACCCCATGTTTATAGTCTTGTCTCACTTTATCTAAATTAGAAACTGCAGTTGTTACAGAAGCAGCCATTTCTTTCACATCATCAATACTTTTTTTAGCTAAAGCGGCAAGCTCTTCTGTTGGGGTTGGCATATAGGCTACTTATTCAACGAAAGCAAATCAGGATATTTTTTTCTAAGCGCCGTAAGTGTATTTTTAGAAATTTTACTCGTTTCCTCTAAAAAACCCTTTAAAATTCGTTCTTCATCAGGCATAGTAGATAAAGAAAAAATAGTTCTAGAAGGCTGCGTTGCTTGGCTGTATTGAATGATCGCGGGAGTGTTAGTTTCAAGTTGATTTAACATTTGTAGCAGCCTCCTGTAATAGATTTGCTAATGCAGCAGCATGCTCTTTATCAATAATGATGCGATCTATTAAAACTGCCATTGGTTTCTCGCCGCCCTCAGCATAAACCATTGATAAAACCATATTTCCACTTTCAAGCACACTCACTTGTATGCTGGTACAGTACTTTGGTACTGTTCGAGGTAATTCTGAAAAGGCAGTTGTCTTCTGTGGCTCTTTAGCATCTGGCTTTTCTTGTGAATATGTTTTCATAATTTATCGAATCATTAATACGAATGCCATTTTAGCAAATTGCTAAACTAAGTTAAACCCTATGTTTTTAAACCTAAAAAATCTCAACCGAATTCAACTAACTAAACCCCATTAAGGTCGTGGATAATACACTCCACGGGGCAAACCTCCTGACATTGCGGCACATCAAAATGACCGATGCATTCTGTGCATTTGGCGGGATCGATAATATAAATTGACTCTCCTGCACGAATGGCGTCATTGGGACATTCCGGTTCACACACGTCGCAATTAATGCAGGAATCTAAAATTTTAAGCGACACCATGGACCTCTGCTAATACGGCCTCAGGCACAAACTGTGAAATATTTCCTTTTAAACTGATGAGCTCACGAATCAGTGTGGAGGAGATAAACAAAGTGTCTTGAGACGGCGTCATAAAAATGGTTTCATAGGTTGCGTTTAAACTACGGTTCATCCCCGCAAGTTGAAACTCATAGTCAAAATCGGTTGCTGTTCTTATTCCTCTTAATACCGCGTCCGCCTGATGGATTTTTACAAAATCAACTAGTAAACCCTCTAAAGGGAAGGCGGTTACAGCAGCGTGTTTGAAAACAGAATGAACAAAACCCAGGCGTTGTTCGAGAGAAAATAGTGTTTTTTTATGATACCCAGCTGCCACGGCTACAATTACTTTATCAAAAAGCAATGCAGAACGACGAATGAGATCAATATGGCCATTCGTCAGAGGATCAAATGTCCCCGGATAGATAACCGTTGCCATTCAGCAGAAGCTAAGCGCTAACGCGTGAAAATCCAACCCGCCAAGCACGAGAAAGAAAATTGGTAGGGTTAATTGCATTATCCAAAAATTCTTTACTATGTACGATTTTAGAGGAACCCGCTGGTTGGTTAAAGCGAATGCCATATTTTCTGGCGATGCGTCGCACATTTGAAACACCGCATTGCAAGATTTCAGCCACTTCCTTTGAAGTCATGCCTTCACTTGCATACTTTTCAAGAAGTACTGCAACTGAGCAGCTAAATTCTTCCACAATTCTTTGCTCTACAGTTTGAATACTCATTTTTCCTCCTTCACCTCATTAAAAACCTTGAATTATTATAGCAGACCCAATTCTAATTTTGCACTCTCCGACATCCGCTCTGAATTCCATGGTGGATCAAACACTAATACAACATCTACTTTTTTCACATTATGAATCAATAACAACTTTTTCTCAACATCTTGTGTTAAAACCGGGCCCATCCCACAACCGGGGGCGGTTAAGGTCATTTGCACGCCGATATGATAGTCCTCCCCCTCCTGCAACGGCGTGATCACAAGCTCGTAAATCAAGCCCAAGTCTACAATATTGACCGGAATCTCAGGATCATAACATGTTTTTAACTGATCCCAAACTAATTCTTCATTGACCCCTTCCCCGCCCGCTGTCACTTTTTCGGAAGGGAGTAAAACCACTTCTTTGCCGATGGCATCGGCATCTTTGCCTTCAATGCGGACTAAATTACCATTCACGTTTAAGGTGAAACTACCCCCTAAAGATTGCGTCACCAAGACTTCTGTTCCAGGAACCAAGGTCACCGATTGGCCATAGGGAATGAGCGTCCCTTCTACATCGCGCTTGACGATCGTGACATCTTCAATCTTCATGCTTGCTCACACTGAAGCTTTCACCACAGCCGCATTTTGCTGTTTCTTGAGGATTATTATAAACGATCCGACTTTGCAAGCCTTCCGTCACCCAATCGATCACGAGGTCTTTTAAGTAAGCGAGGCTTTTCTTTTCCACCCAAAACGCGATCTGTGCTTTAGTATCTAGTTTTTCATACAGCACAGCATCGAACTCCGACTTGATTGCTAAACAATACTTTAACCCCGAGCACCCGGAATGCTTTGTGCCTAAAAGCACACTTTGGCCGGAGCGAAGCAGCTTTTCAAAATGGGCCTCAGCTGCTGAAGTCATGCGAATCATCGTACTTCTCTTCCTTTAAAATGGCAGGTAGTGTACCTGATTTACAGCAAAAACTTAAGCCCTGTTGAACCCGCATCCAAACCCCGCTATAATCGCCGAACATTCAATAGGGCTTATTCCGCATGCTCAGCACGTATTTACCCATTTTGCTTTTTCTCATTTTCGCGACCATCGTTGCGGTAGGCGCCGTGCTGGCGGGGAAAATCGTGGGTCATCTTTTAAAAAACCGCCATCCTAACGCTGAAAAACTCTCCCCTTATGAATGTGGCTTTCCAGAATTTGAGGATGCGCGCGCGAAGTTTGATATTAAATTTTATTTAATTACGATTCTCTTTATTGTCTTTGACCTTGAAGTTGCCTTTTTATTTCCGTTTGCGGTCAGCATGCGTGCTTTGCCTCATGCGGCCTTAAGCGCTGTCGGCTTCTTTATCGCTTTACTCGTGGTCGGTTTTATTTATGAGTGGAAAAAAGGAGCACTGGAATGGGAATAAAAAATCCCTTTGGCCCTGAAGGCTATTTTACAACCACGTCAGATGAGCTCATCAATTGGGCGCGCGGAGGCTCGCTCTGGCCGATGACCTTTGGTCTCGCCTGCTGTGCTGTTGAAATGATGCAAGCTGGCGCCTCTCGCTATGACCTCGATCGCTTCGGCGTGGTCTTTCGGCCGAGTCCCCGCCAATCGGATGTCATGATTGTTGCAGGGACACTTTGTAATAAAATGGCGCCTGCCCTCCGTAAAGTCTATGACCAAATGCCCGACCCCAAATGGGTCATTTCGATGGGAAGCTGCGCCAATGGCGGAGGCTATTACCATTATTCTTATTCGGTCGTGCGGGGCTGTGATCGCATTGTACCGGTGGATATTTACATTCCGGGCTGCCCACCTACGGCTGAAGCACTGTTATATGGCATTATCCAACTTCAAAATAAAATTGATCGCGCACGCAATTTCCATAAAAAAGGTGAAGCATGACCTTCTCGGAACTGCAAGAAAATTTACTAAATTGCTTTAATGAAGCGCTACTCGATCACAAAATAGACCACGGTGAACTCACTTTTGTTGTAAAGCAGGACGCGCTTGTCCCCGTTGCCCAGCATCTCAAGGATCAATGCCAATTTGAACAACTCATCGATATTGCAGGCGTGGATTATGCAGGTTTCGGCAGGTCTGAATGGGACACCACACACGCCACCTTCACCGGATTTTCACGCGGCGTTGAACACCCGGCTCTCAAAACGCATGTCGGCTCGCGCTTTGCGGTGGTGTATCACCTTTTGTCTTACACGCATAATCTCCGGGTTCGCCTCAAAGTTTTTTTGCATGATGAATGGCCCGAAGTCGAATCCGTGACTTCCATCTGGCCCGGCGCGAATTGGTTTGAGCGAGAAGCCTTTGATTTATTTGGAATTCTTTTTCGCAACCACCCGGATCTTCGAAGGATTCTCACAGATTATGGGTTCATCGGACACCCCTTCCGCAAAGATTTTCCTTTAAGCGGGACGGTCGAAATGCGTTATGATGCCCACTTAAATCGCGTGGTGTACGAAGGTGTGGAGATTGATCCTCGGACGCTCGTCCCGCGCGTCATCCGCCACGATAGTCGTTATTTAGAAGAGTGAAGCATGTCAGAATTTAAAAACTATACCCTGAATTTCGGCCCGCAACATCCCGCTGCCCATGGCGTCCTTCGTCTGGTGCTGGAACTCGACGGTGAAACGGTTGTGCGGGCAGATCCCCATATCGGACTCCTACATCGCGGCACGGAAAAATTAGCAGAGAGCAAACCCTTTAACCAGAGTATTGGCTATATGGATCGCCTCGATTATGTCTCCATGATGTGTAACGAGCATGCTTATGTGATGGCTATTGAAAAATTGCTCGGGACCCAGCCCCCTCTCCGTGCGGAATACATCCGTGTTCTTTTTGCGGAAATCACCCGAATCTTGAATCATCTCATGTGGCTTGGTTCAAATTCTCTCGATTTAGGCGGGATGAGCGTTTTTCTCTATGCCTTCCGCGAGCGTGAAGATTTAATGGATTGCTATGAGGCCGCCTCTGGTGCGCGAATGCATGCCTCCTATTTTCGCCCGGGCGGCGTCTATCGGGATCTCCCTCTTTTCATGCCCCAATACAAACCTTCACCGTTCCGATCCGCCAAGCATTGTGACAGGCTCAACGCCAATCGCACAGGCTCGCTCCTCGATTTTATCCACGATTTTACTGAGCGTTTTCCCGGCTGTGTAGATGAATATGAAACCCTCCTTAC
>JBMDXV010000181.1:0-2111 GCA_048594525.1 Gammaproteobacteria bacterium
GCTATCGAATTAAGTTATTAAAAAGGACTTATTATACGTTAAATCCAGTACTTATTCTGCATTAAGACTGTTAATTACTCTTAAAAATTATTATTTTTAAATCAATAAATCCACTCGTTTGAGGAATTTTGCAAGTGCCTAACACTGTGTTTTAGCCAGAGAGTGGCCGCGAGCTACGCCCCTTTGGCAAACCCGGCTTCGCTGCATTATGATAGTTTATATTTTGAGGAGACCTCGCCCATATGATTTCGCATTATTTAATCCAAAATCTCGTAGAGCACGCTTTACGGGAAGATATTGAAACGGGCGACATTACGGCCGAGCTCATTTCGCCTGAAACCCGGGCGACGGCTCAAGTGATCACGCGTGAACCAATGATTCTCTGTGGTATCGAGTTTGTTAAAGAAGTGTTTTTTCAACTCGACCCTGAGGTGGCCATTCACTTTATGTTTAATGAGGGTGAACAGGTCAAGGCGAACGCCGTACTCTTTGAAGCACGTGGCCGAGCGCGCGCTTTATTAACCGCCGAGCGTACGGCTTTAAACTTCCTGCAATTTTTATCCGGAACCGCAACTACCACCCACAGCTATGTGAACGCGTTAAAAGGCACAAAAACCCAATTGCTCGATACGCGCAAAACCATTCCCTTATTTCGCGCAGCCCAAAAATATGCCGTGCAATGCGGAGGGGGGCGTAACCATCGCTTGGGCCTTTTTGATGCCTTTTTAATTAAAGAAAATCATATTCTGGCCTGTGGCTCCATCACGCAGGCAGTGACAAAAGCCCATGAAACCGCACCGGGAAAGCCAGTTGAAGTGGAGGTGGAAACCCTCGCCCAGCTTGAAGAAGCGATTCATGCAAAAGCCGATATCGTCATGCTCGACAATTTTAATGTGGCCGAGATGGAAAAAGCGGTTGCGCTGACTCAACAGCGTGTGAAACTAGAAGTCTCAGGCAATGTGACGCGAGAGAACATTCGGGAGATTGCAAACACCGGCGTCGATTATATTTCGGTCGGCAGTTTAACGAAACACGTTAAGGCGATTGACTTATCGATGCGACTGCTTGAGTAATATTCTTTTGAACTTGTGCTAAGGGCTCTCAAGCAGTACAGGTATTTTAAGATTTTGTGACATAGCGTTGATTTGGACTAGATGGCTTTTCAGGGATGGTGAGCATGAGTTTTCCAGAGGCTATGAGAGGAAGCAAAAGAGAATCTCGAAAGTGTTCTCTATGGCTCAAATTAAGGTGGGCCATGATTTCCTTAGTGGTGCGCGGAATCGAGCAAAAGGTCAACACAGATTCGATTTCAGCCTGTCCGGTAGCCTGTCCGGTAGCCTGATCAGTTATTTGTGCAAACCCTTCTGCATAAGGCAATACAAGTCGAATGAAATTGGGGGTGAAATGATAAATCGTACGAGGATAATGTTCTAAAATACGAGGTACGCCGGACCCAAGCTGTTCTACCATATCCAAATCCCTAAACACACGCATAAGTTCTTTGTTTTGTGGTACCGAGTAACCCATAAAAAATTCCGCTTCACTGAGGCCCGAAGGTAATCCTCCCGCTGAGGTAATTTCTAATCGATTGGAAAACAATTCAAATTTTGGAGGAACTTCGTTTGTGTAATTATTGTGAATAATGGCATTAATGACCGCTTCACGAAGGGCGACAGGGTCTAAGAGTTTACGCTCTTTACGTTTATTTGCAGTAATGCGTGCAAAAGTTTTATTCTCAACTTTGAGTTTTTCAAGTACCGCTTTGGTTGCCTTAATCAATGAACAATATCCGTACTCTTCATTTTCAGTCAGATGGACTCTGTTTATTCCTGAATATTTAGCAACCTTAATGGATATCCCATTATTGTCAGAAAGGAGATAGGCTGCGTAATTATACTCGCCATGCGTTGTCAATAATTCCAGGTTATGAGCAAATTGTTCGTTGAGTTTGTAGGGGGTTTCATTGTAATAAATTTGTAACTATTCAGCGCGGTAAAACTTTCTAACTTGAAGCAAATTTTTTCAATAAAATTTATGCTGGTTAGAATTGGTGTTACAATTAATCCTACACCAAGGAATGGTAAGTACTTTATTGAAAGTAGAAGGGATAC
>JBMDXV010000182.1:0-12079 GCA_048594525.1 Gammaproteobacteria bacterium
GGGCCTGTATCGCGTGTGGCGTGTCCCTGGTCGGCGGCGAAACGGCTGAAATGCCCGGAGTCTATGCTGGCAACGAGTATGACATTGTGGGCATTATCACTGGTGTGGTCGATAAGCAAAAGGTCATCAATGGGCGGGACATTACACCGGGAGATGTTGTCCTGGGCTTTGCATCGAGCGGTTTGCATACCAATGGCTACTCCCTCGCACGAAAATTATGTATTGAAATAGGTGGGCTGAAAGTGACGGATGCGATTCCCGGCGCGGGCCATTTGGGTGAGGCTTTGCTGCAAGCCCACATCAATTATACGCGTCCTGTTCTCGGACTTTTGAAATCCTATCCCATTAAAGGAATGGCCCATATTACAGGCGGAGGGCTCCTAGAAAATATTCCTCGCGTCTTACCGCCAAACTGTAGTATTGAGATTGAGCGTGATAGTTGGCCTGCTCTCCCCCTTTTCGATTTACTCACACAGCTTGGAAAATTGGATATGAAAGAGGCCTATCGCACGTTCAATATGGGCATCGGTTATGTGATGATTGTAGATCGCACGGTCGCTGCGGAGATTCAAAGCACGATCCGCAAACAATTTTCAGACTTCACATTATATGAAATCGGACACGTGGTGTCCGGTCACAGGGAGGTTCACTTCACATGAAAATCGGCCTTGTCCAATTCCCCGGCTCCAACTGTGAGCGCGAGACGAAGCTTGCCCTCCTCCGCGTCAACTTGGAATCTGTTGACTGCTTTTGGTATAGCGCGCCTGAGCTCGTGGCAAGCCTGGATGGGTTTGTTATTGTGGGCGGTTTTTCGTATGAAGATCGCATCCGCTCCGGTTTAATCGCGTCAAAAGACCCGTTTATGCAACTTTTGCGTCAGGCTGCCGCTCTCGGCAAACCCATCCTCGGAATTTGCAATGGCGCTCAGATTTTAGTCGAAAGTGGCCTTCTTGGAGGCTCGATTGCCTTAGCTGAAAACAAAAGAGTGCACGATGGCAAACTTCTCGGAACGGGCTATTACAATGAGTGGGTGACGATTAAAAGCAATCAGCCTCCCATGGACCATCCGATTCGCGTTCCCATTGCCCATGCGGAAGGACGGTTTTTGCTGGATGAGGCGTTTTACGCCGAACTCCAAGCCTCTGGCACCATGCTATACACGTATTGCGGCGATAATCCAAATGGCTCCGCGCACGATTTAGCGGCCGTTAGTAATGCCGCAGGCAATATCATGGCGATGATGCCGCACCCCGAGCGTACGCCTGACGGTGATGTGATTTTTAAAACCTTTTTTGCACAAGGCAAGCGCGTGATCTCTCAAAAACAGAGCGACGCTGTGCATCCACTTCAACTCAAGCCGTATACTTTGAATGAGCGCGCCCTTCACTATTGGGTGGGACTTATCATCCACGACAATGAAGCCATTTCGCTTGAAAACACTTTGCAGGAAATGGGCTTGCAGGTCTCCCTCAAAAAAATAGTGCATTGGGTCGTTCAGGCGCCTCCTGAGCTCCGGAGCAAAATTGAAGAAAGTGACGAACTCTTCAACCGCAAAAAAGAATATTTATTAGACCCCAAACAACTCAAAGCGAATAGGCTCTATATCGTGCGCCAAAAGGAAGACGAGATTGCGATGAGCAAGCAAGAAAGCTTGCAACACATCTTGGGTGTGCCGAAGATTCCCCTCCGGCGAGAGATGCTCTGGGCTGTGAGTTATCCGGAGGACGCAGAGGAAGCGGTCAAATCCGTATTAGAAGGACAAGCCATATTCGGCAACCCGCTTTCGCATGAGGGGTTTATTTATGATCCAAGGTAAAGTGCGTGATATTTATGATGAAGGCGATACCCTCCTCCTCGTCAGCACCAATCGCTTAACGGCGTTTGATCGGTATATGTGTGATATTCCCTGCAAAGGGCGCGTCTTAAATCAACTCTCTGCCTGGTGGCTTCATGCGACCCGGCACATCATCCCCAACCATTATTTAAGCATGCCGGAACCCAATAGCATGCGCGTGAAAAAATGCCGGGTTTTGCCGATTGAAGTGATTGTGCGCGGCTATATTACGGGGAGCACAAACACCTCTTTGTGGACATTATACCAACAAGGAGAACGGAACGTGTTCGGGTGTGATCTTCCTGAAGGTTTGCGTAAGAATGAAAAGCTCGCACGCCCCATCCTGACGCCGACCACCAAATCCCATGATCATGACCGTCCGCTCAGTCGAGATGACCTCGCGCATATCCCCGGACTCACCCCTCTTTTGTGGCAGGAAATTGAAACGGCAGCACTCGCCCTCTTTCAATTTGCAACTGAAGTGGTGGAAAAAAAAGGCCTGATCCTCGCTGATACCAAATACGAATTTGGATTCGATGATAACAACACCCTCTACCTCATTGACGAAGTGCACACGCCGGATTCAAGCCGCTATTGGGATGTTGAAGATTGGAAAACCGCCCTTGTTGAAGAGCGAGACCCCGCCTCTTACGATAAAGAAATCTTGCGGCTCTGGTATCGAGAGCGCTGTGATCCTTACACGGTGAAAGACCTACCGGAAGCGCCTCAATCGCTCATCGATAAAGTCAAAGCACGATACCGGGAGCTGTACACAAAAATTACAGGGAGTGAACTTGAATGTGCGGAATAGTCGGAATTGCAAGTCATAAGCCTGTTGCAGTCGAACTCTATGAAAGCTTGCTGCATTTACAACACCGCGGGCAAGATACGGCAGGGATTTTGACGTTTGATGAACGCATGCATCTTAAAGTCGGCCGGGGACTCGCAAGCGATGTCTTTTCACGGGCAGATATGGAAGAACTCACGGGTCATATGGGCATTGCCCATCTGCGCTATCCGACAAGCGGAGGCCATTCTCTGGCTGAAGCCCAGCCGCTCACTACGACTTATCCTTATGGGATGGGTCTCGTGCACAACGGGAATATTGTCAATTATGAAGAACTCAAAGCACGTCTCAAACAGGAACGGCGTTACATCAATAGCTTGAGTGATTCAGAATTGCTCCTCAAATATTTTGCAAGTAGCCTCGCAGAGCAAGCTCCAACTGAAAACTCCGAACAGTTGTTTAGCGATATCTGCACCGCAGTGGGTCGCTTGTTTGCGCTCGCACGCGGTGCTTATTCGATTATCACGGCGATCGTGGGTGTGGGCCTCGTCGTCTTTCGCGATCCCCACGGCATCCGTCCTTTGACCATGGGCACTCGTCAGAACGGCGAGCATACAGACTATTGCTTTGCCTCTGAAGATATTCCTTTTTATAGCTTAGGCTTTCACTCAACGGAAGACGTGGCGCCGGGCGAAGTGCTCTTTGTTGATCTCAAAGGCCGGCTCTTTCGCAAAATCTTGGAGCGCAAAAGCTTCCGCCCCTGTGTGTTTGAATATGTGTATTTCGCACGCCCCGATGCTGTACTTGACGGCCTGAGTGTCTACCGCACACGCCTGCATATGGGCGAAAATTTAGCGCGCGCCTGGAAAGCAAAATATCCTGATATCCTCCCTGACGTGGCGGTACCGATTCCTTTTACATCGAACACCCCCGCCCTTGCCTTTGCAAATGAACTCGGTGTCCGTTATTCTGAAGGCTTATACAAAAACTCGTTTATCGGGCGGACGTTTATCATGGCGACCCAGGAAAAACGCGTTCAGTCCGTGCGCACGAAACTACATCCTCAGGTCACGGAACTCAAAAACAAAAAAGTATTGCTCCTCGATGACAGTATTGTCCGCGGCACCACGAGTCACGAGATTGTTAAAATGGT
Source organism: Gammaproteobacteria bacterium (assembly GCA_048594525.1). Taxonomy (GTDB): domain Bacteria; phylum Pseudomonadota; class Gammaproteobacteria; order Francisellales; family CACEW01; genus JAJZUD01. The sequence continues at coordinate 3,775 of JBMDXV010000182.1, forward strand.
GCGAGAAGCCGGTGCGACTGAAATTTACCTCGTCTCAGCCTGTCCTCCTGTTAAAAATCCTTGTTACTATGGGATTCATATTCCCACGCGTGCCGAACTCATTGCCAATCAATACGGTTCTGAGAGAGAGATTGCTGAAGCTTTGGGCGTCGATCTCCTCCTCTATCAAACGGTACCTGATCTTGAAGAAGCGGTGCTGCGTCGTCGTTCAAAACATCAAATTGAAAAACTGTGCATGGCGTGTCTGGATGGCGATTATGTGTGCGGAGGGCCAAAAAATTGAATGTTTTATTAGTAGGCAGCGGTGCTAGAGAACACGCGCTCGCCAAAGCACTGAGCCGTCCGGGAAACAGACTGTATAACATTGGCACGCAGGTGAATCCCAGTATCAATGGGCTTGCCCATAAAGTCAGCCTCATCCCTTTGAATGATGCCGCCCAAATTGTCGCTTTCGCAAAGACTCATGCGATCGACTTCGCAGTGATCGGCCCCGAAAAGCCTTTAGAATCGGGCCTTGCGGATCACCTGATTCATGCAGGGATTCCCGTCGTCGGCCCCACGCAAAAACTCGCCCAGATTGAGAGTAGCAAAGGCTTTGCGCGTGATCTCATGCAAAAATATAACATTCCCGGTTTGCCGCGTTATGCACGCTTCTCCCGCTTTACGTCTGAAGCCCAGGCTTTTCTCGAAAGCCTACAGGGACACTATGTCGTTAAAGCCGATGGCCTCATGTCCGGCAAAGGGGTCAAAGTAGCAGGAGAACATTTGCTCTCACTTGAGGATGCCATAGCGTTTTGCCATGAAATCGATGGCCCTTTTGTGGTCGAAGAAAAGCTCATCGGCCCTGAGTTTTCGCTCTTGAGCTTTAGTGACGGCCAAGCCCTCGCGCACATGCCTCCCGTGCAGGATCATAAACGTCTACTCGTGGGAGACACAGGCCCCAACACAGGAGGGATGGGAACCTATACCCTCGCCAATCACCTCTTGCCTTTTCTCAAGGCATCCGATGTGGCAGAAGCGAGCGCCATCAACGAAGCCGTGATTGCGGCTTTATTCAAAGAAACCGGCGAGTCTTACCGAGGTATTTTATATGGTGGGTTTATGAAGACCGCGTCCGGGATCAAAGTCATCGAATTTAATGCACGCTTTGGCGATCCTGAATCCCTCAACCTCCTCGCGCTTCTCAAAACCGATTTCACTGAAATTTGTCAAGCGATTCTCCGAGGGAATCTCGCGAACTTACCTATTACATTTGCAAACCAGGCGAGTGTTTGTAAATACCTTGTTCCTCTGGGTTATCCTGATGCCCCAGAAAAAGGAGGAATGCTCGACATCACCCAAGTCAAAAATCAAGACGCCCTTTACTATGCCTCCGTTGAATCTTCAGGCACGCACTTGAAAATGTTGGGTTCCCGGGCACTTGCCGTACTCAGCCTGGCGGACAGCTTCGCTTTGGCTGACGCTGAGAGCGAGGACATCATCGCTCACATCAAAGGCGAATTTTATTATCGCGCGGATATCGGAAGCGCAGCGAGATAACGCCCAGCAAGCACGTGATATAAAGGTTGGCGGCAAATTCCTCGCGAGACCGCCGTGGCGATGAGCGAGGTCAACATAATCGGCAAAACGAGGTTGCTATTGGCACTACTCGTCATTTCAAGCACAATGACAAAACACGTGATCGGACTTTGAATGACGCCTGAAAAATAGGCCACGGTTCCTAACATAATGATGGCATCTCTGAATTCAGGATGAAATAACAGGCTGATTAATCCGCCAAATCCTGCTCCTGTCGATAAGGATGGCGCAAAAATCCCGCCCGGAATCCGAGTCAAAAAGGTTAAAACCGTTGCAAGGCATTTCAGCGGTCCATACCAGGCATGAAAAGCACCGCCATTGATAATGTCTTTTGCAGCAAGATAACCACTCCCATACGTCGCACCGTGGGTTGCAAAGCCTAAGCCTGCTATCATGAGCCCCAAAATGAAAACGAGGCACAGTCGTTTTTTAAACTGAAAAGTCCTGAAAAACCCCGATAAGCGTAAAATTAAAAAGCTGAAAAATCCTCCACACGCCCCGCCCAATACTGCGGTGACCAGCACGGGCGATAAGCCGCCGTGAAACAAATTAATGCTCGCAGTGCTTGTACCAAAATAGGCATAATTCCCAAGAATCGCCTGGGCTACAATTCCACTTAATACGACTGTGGTCACAAGCGTTCCGCTGACCACTTTGTCAAAAGAACTACTTAACTCCTCAATGGCAAACATAATCCCCGCGAGCGGTGCATTAAAGGCAGCGGCAATTCCCGCAGCGCCGCCTGCTAACAAAAATCCCTTCTGCAAGTCTTCTGCTTTAAAACGAGCAAAATGCCTGAGGCCATTCATAATCGCCGCACTTAACTGAATCGTCGGCCCTTCTCGTCCCATCGAAGCGCCCGTTAAAAAGCCAAGCGCCGTCAGAAAGAATTTCGCAAACGCAATTTTAAACGAAACGAGCTTTTTCCGCTCGGCAGGATCATCTACCTGGATCGCTGCAATCACCTGGGGAATCCCACTACTCTCACTGCCATTAAAAAACTTTGTGGTGATGAAGACAATACACACGAGACCAAAGGGCGTCGTTAAAAAAGGCAGGTAAGGGTGACGCGCTGAAAAATGACTAAACCCTTTATCACAAAAATTACAAAGTAGCGCAAAACATACGGCGATGAGCCCCACAAGGAGACCCCCTCCCCAAAAAAATAATCGCCTCTGCCACAGGCTGACCGATAATTGCTGACGCGAACCTTTGAGGACTTCCTCCCAGGCAAGCTGTTTTAGTTTAGGCATACTCTGTACATCAATCAGAATTTAGAATTAAAAATTATAACACAAGCCGGGCGAGAGTTTATCTAGCTCGTGCAACCTGAAAATGCTATGCTTTTAAAAAACAGGAGTCCGATTGGTTGTCTCACCTCAGTCTTAAACACAGAAGCCTACAGACGGCTGATTGGGCAGGTCTCATTGGACTTGAAAAGGCTTGCTTGCTCACGCATTCCTTTCATACGGTTCTGTATTGGGACGCTTTGAAAGATACGGCTCACTTGCCCCGACATTTTTTCTATTATGAAGATAAAAAGCTCTCGGGATTTTTAAGTTATTTTTTATTTGATAAAGACGTCGCCCATGTCAGTATCCTGATCCATTCAAACACCCCGAGCGAGATTATGTTTGGGCAGTTATTAGAAGCCGCCAGGCCAGAGATTCTCAAATTAGAAATTCATAAAATAATTTTAGGCATTGCGGAAAGCGCCATACCTCTTTGGCTTAGGACACTGAATACAGTTCGAGATTATTCAGAATATGAACTCATCCGTACGACGCTTGAGCGTGAGGAAATCATACCGCATGCCATCCACATTCACACCGCCACCGAGACAGAGGCTCCGCACTTAGCACGGTTGGATGAACTCTGTTTCAACGGGGAATATGCTGTTATGCTGGAACGCTTTCAAAGCATTCTGAACGATAAGCATCGCATCATTTGGCTTGCGTCTATTAATCAAAAATCGATCGGCAAAATCCACGCCCGTATAGAGAAAGAAGCGTGTGTGATCCACGATCTTTGCATCACACCTGACGCACAAAATAAAGGCTATGGCACATATTTATTGCGTGCGATGGTCAACCATTTAATAGCACATTACGCCCTACCCCTTAAATTAGAAGTCATTACAGAGAATGAAAAGGCTTTAGTTTTATATGAAAAATGCCATTTTAAAGTAGTCGCCAAAACAAATTACATAACCCTGGAGATCAAATAACATGAGCCTAAAAATTGCCGTTCTCGGTTCAACCCGCGGAAGTAATCTTGAACCTTTGTTGCGTGCGATAAAAACCAAAGAATTAGCCACTGAAATCCGTCTTGTTATCAGTGATCGGCCTGATGCTTTGATTTTGGAACGCGCAAAAAATCTTGGCCTTTTAACCTCTGTTCTTCCGGGTAAAGGCCAGAGCCGCGAAGAATATGGGATTCACCTAGATGCCGTCTTAAAGCAGCATGAGATTGACCTCGTCGTATTAATTGGATTTATGCGTATTTTAGCAGCAGAATTTACCGATAAGTGGAAAGGCAAAGTTTTAAATGTTCACCCGTCCCTTCTGCCTAAACATGCTGGCCTTATGGACTTGCAGGTTCACGCAGCAGTGATTGCAGCGGGGGAATCCGAAAGTGGTTGCACCGTCCACGCCGTTGAAGCCGTCGTTGACGGAGGAAAAATCCTCGTCCAAAAGCGCTGTGCCCTCTCTCCCTCCGAAACGCCTGAGAGTTTAAAGGCAAAGGTTCAGGCACTTGAAGTCCCGGCCCTTATTGAGGCGATTCAGCATTGGCTTTTTCAGAAACCTGAAAATTAAGTCGGGAAACTGGCTCACCCTATACTTTTTTGTTAGAATGCCGCGCTTTTAAACCTCTGGATTTGTTATGTCATTACTTTCTTCTCCTGTTCGCACTGCCCTTCTTTCTGTTTCTGATAAAACGGGTCTGGTTGAATTTGCACAAGGCTTGCATCGGGCAGGCGTTAAAATTTTGTCAACGGGAGGCACGGCTAAAACCTTGAGGGATGCAGGTATACCGATGACCTTAGTTGCAGATGTGACGGGATTTCCTGAGATTATGGAAGGGCGGGTTAAAACGCTTCATCCCAGCATTCATGGTGGGATTTTAGGAAAGCGTGATCAACATGCCAATGAGGCAAAGGCTCATAATATTGGCTGGATCGATCTCGTTGTGGTGAATTTATACCCTTTTCAGGCAACGGTTAAGCGTGGCGCTAATTTTGCAGATACTATTGAGAACATCGATATCGGAGGCCCGGCCATGATTCGTGCAGCAGCTAAAAATCACGACTGGGTCGGCGTGGTTCATGATCCCGAGGATTATGAGAAGGTCCTTGTTGAAATTCAGCAAGGGGGGCTTACGCCTTTAACACGCAAAACACTGGCTGCAAAAGCCTTTGCACATACGGCGCATTATGACGCTGCAATTGCTGCTTATTTAACAGATGAACACACGCTTCTTGATCAAACCGAATGGACGCTACCGCTCGAACGTTTGGAGCGCCTCCGGTATGGTGAAAATCCTCACCAGGAAGCGGCTTTATTCAAAACTTCATTTGGATATGGGCTCGCTACAGCACAGGTTTTACAAGGCAAAGCCTTATCCTATAACAACTTGATGGATGCTGAAGCAGCCCTTCAGTGTGTAAAAGAATTTTCGTCACCTGCCGCTGTCATTGTCAAGCATGCGAATCCTTGTGGCGTTGCAGTCGCATCCACAATTGAGGAAGCCTATCAACAAGCCTTTGCCGCAGATAGTCAATCTGCCTTTGGCGGCATTATTGCTTTGAACCGTCCTTGCACCAGGGGGATTGCAGAACAGGTAAAAGACGTCTTTATGGAGGTCATTCTCGCGCCCCGATTTGATGAGGATGCTTTGGCTTTACTCTCCAAAAAACAAAACCTTCGAGTGATTGAAATGTCGGATTGGAATAAAATCAGCACGCCCTTTGCCATTCGCGCAATATCGGGGGGGCTTCTCATTCAAAGTACAGATCAACACACACTTACGCGCTCAAGCCTTCGTTGTGTCACGGAGAGAGAACCCACGCCACAGGAATGGAATGAACTTTTATTCGCTTGGCAAGTGGCAAAATATTTAAAATCGAATGCGATCGCCATTACTAAAAATCAAACCAGCGTGGGTTTGAGTGGTGGCCAGGTTTCACGCATCGCAGCATTAGAATTCGCTTTGAGGAAAGGTCACAGCAATCTTTCAGACGCGGTGCTCGCTTCGGATGCCTTTTTTCCTTTTCGTGATAATATTGACGCTTTGCGTAATACGGGAATCAAAGCCATTATTCAGCCCGGCGGCTCAGTGCGAGATCAAGAGGTGATTGACGCTTGTAATGAGCAGGGCATTGCAATGGTCTTTACAGGCATCAGGTGTTTTAATCACTAAGGAGTACAATATGACGGCTAGCGTAGGCATCATTATGGGATCACAATCGGATTGGGGCATCATGAAAACAGCAGCAAAAATTCTCGGTCAGTTTAAGATTCCCTATGAAGCTGAAATTGTCTCAGCACATCGCACACCTGATCGGCTTGCAGAATATGCTAAAACGGCTAAAGCACGAGGCATTCAAGTCATTATTGCAGGGGCGGGGGGAGCGGCCCATTTGCCGGGGATGACGGCAGCTTATACGGAGCTTCCGGTTTTAGGGGTTCCCGTCCCAAGCAAAGCTTTAAACGGTTTGGATTCGCTCTTATCCATTGTGCAGATGCCAAAGGGTATTCCTGTCGGAACCCTCGCGATTGGGGAAGCCGGAGCAATTAATGCAGCACTCCTCGCTATTTCTATTTTAGCCTTGAACGACTCCAGCCTTGCTAGTGAGTTGCAAGCCTATCGAAAGCATCAAACTGAAACCGTACTCAAACACGCAACGCCGGAGGATGTAACGTGAAAATTGGCATTTTAGGCGCGGGTCAACTGGCCCAACTTCTTGCATATAGTGCCTATCCCCTCGGCATTGAGACGCTCTGTTTCAGTGATTCCACCGAGGTGCCTGCCGCACGCTTGAGCCCTCTTTTTATTGGAGATCTCCAAGACAAGCAGGCACTGATACATTTTGCTCAGCAATGCGATGTGATCACGCTCGAAAATGAAAATATCGATTGCTCTATTTTACAAATCCTTGCAGAACACGCACTTGTATTACCGAGTCTTGAGGCGGTTCGTATTGCACAGGATCGCTTTTTAGAAAAAACAAAATTCCAGGAAGAAGGAATTCCCACTCCCGTTTTTGTCCTTGTTGATTCATTCAATGATCTTGAGGCAGCCCTTCCAAAAACAGGCCTCCCTGCGCTTCTGAAAACGCGTCGCTTTGGCTATGACGGCAAGGGCCAATTTGTAATTCGATCGCTTGATCAGCTTGCTGCTGCCTGGGATGCGATCGGAAAAGTCCCCGCCATTCTGGAAGCTTTTGTCCCTTTTGATTTCGAAGTCTCCATGCTTGCAGCCCGTGCCTCATCCGGCGAAATCATTTATTATCCCCTTATAAAAAACCAGCATGAAGCAGGTATTTTAAGGGTTTCAGAAAGCCCTTTTCTTCACCCCCAGCTTCAGGAGCTTGCAGAAGGCTATATCACCCGGCTTCTTACTGCTTTTGATTATGTCGGCGTACTCGCCTTTGAATTTTTCGTGCAAGATGAACAACTCATTGCGAATGAAATTGCGCCACGCGTACATAATTCTGGCCATTTGACCATCGAAGGCTTTAATATCAGTCAATTTGAAAGCCACCTCCGTGCTGTGGCGGGCCTGCCCTTAATTCATCCCGTACTGAGGGCCTCAACGGTCATGACGAACATTATAGGAGCATTTCCTGAACTCAAAAAGGAGGATTATGCTAGCCTGCATGTTTATTATTATTGAAAGGAACCGAGACCGGAGCGCAAACTCGGGCATTTGACCAGATTTTAGTTTAAGTTTACAACGATACTGGCCAAGGCCATAAAAAAGTTAATTCATGTTTGTTGTGGAACAAATGAATCAGTCGGCCTCTTTCAATCGTTTGTAATGCGTGGAGAGTCTCCCAATCGATCTCCCCTTGAAGCTTGATCGTACAGATGAGGTTTTTGACTGTGCCGCTTTTGATCCATTTCTCAATCAGGGCCAAGGATCGCTTTGGATAGCAAATGATATCAGAACAAAGCCAGTCTACAGTTTTAAAGCTTTCGGGTGCTAAGGCAAACGCACTGCCTTCCTGAAATGTAATATTGCGATACTTCGAGAGTGTAGGGTCAAGCGCAGCCTTATCAATCGCACATACTGCTGCTCCGCATTCGGCTAAAACCCAAGACCAGCCGCCCGGAGAGGCACCGAGATCGAGGCATGTTTCTCCTGCTTTTGGATATTTCTTCAAAATCGTCAATGCTTCCCAGAGCTTGAGATAAGCCCGATTGGGAGGAATGCACTTGTTTTCTATACCCAAGTTTGACAACAACAATATTATTAAATATTAAAATATAATATTTTAAGCTAAAAATTAATCCGAAATAGAAATAAATAATTGATTACTGTAATAGTAAATTTTAAAAAATAATTTGTGCGGACATAATATTTTTACTTACCACTTGCAATTCAGATTTTAAGCGGTATCATTCCCTTCATGTATATCCGACGCACCCAACAGAAACACGCCAAGACAGCTAAGGTTTATCAGGCCTTCCGTCTAATGGAGTCTTATCGGGACTCGAAAGGTAAA
>JBMDXV010000183.1:0-7668 GCA_048594525.1 Gammaproteobacteria bacterium
CGCTTGCCCCAATATTTGACGAGCGCGATGTTACTCGGGGCAAAGGCTTCCCCTTTTGCTTTCTCTGGGAGCGCGGGTTGATCTTTTAGTAAATTGCGGATCAATTCAAGTTTAGTGCTCATGCAAAAGGACTCCTTGTGAAGAAAGCGCGGCGGGCAGAACGAGATAAGGGCCGACTTGAGCCAGCGTGCCGAGGCCGATGACACAATCCCCGAGGCCCGAGCCTGATACTTGAGCAGGAAGAGGGTGCATCCGGATAATGATGTCTTGCAAGGTGGCATCGACGACGCCTAGCGCGCACATCAAATCCTGATTGGCGGTGAGCGCAGCGGCAAAAGTCCCGCTGTCCTTATTTTTGAGTGCGGCGATCGCAGTAGAGGTCACCTCGTCAATCGCATCAAAAAGCTTTGCGAATTTTTCCGGATCGCTTGCCCTTGCGCGGTCAATCATTTGAATCACCTCGGGGGTCGGTGTTTTATAGCCTGCATAGACCAGGGTGATCGGAAATAGCATATCGAGTTTGTGCCAGGAAAAAGGGGTTTGGCGATAGGCGATGATTCCGCCTCGAATTGCTGCGGCCAGGTCGGCGCCTGAGCCTCGGCCTTGTGCTTTGATGAGGGCTTTATAGGTCAGATCAAATAAAAAATAGTCATCCCCGCGAAGGCGGGGATCCAGTTGTCCAAGCGCGAGACACGTTGCGACGAGCACTGCGGCGGATGAGCCTAATCCCACCCTTGCACTAAATTCACTGCGGATTTCTATGTCTAAGCCGGGTAGCTGGATCCCCGCCTCCGCGGGGATGACAGATATCAGCGCAAGGAGGAAAGTGAAAGGCGGCTTGATTTCAAGGGTATCGAGAGAGCACTCATGTTCCCCTAAGGCCGAATGAATTCGAACGAAACGATCTTGCCGAGGCGTGACATAAACGTGGAGGCGCTGATCGGTTGCGGCCACAAGGGCTTGTTTGCCATGCAAAACAGCGTGTTCTCCCATGAGCATCAGGGTGCCTGGCGCAGAGGCATGGATCACCATTTACAAGACTTCGCCTCTTAATGAAAACGTGCGGGTTTCCGTGATTTTTACCGGAACAAATTCGCCAATCAAACGTGGGTTCCCTTTAAAATTGACGACCCGGTTATTTTCAGTGCGACCTGATAATTCTCCCGGATCTTTCAGGGAGGGCCCATCGACCAAAATGGTCTCGGTCTTGCCGAGCATGCCTTCGCTGATGGCGTGTGTATTCGCATTGATCAAGCTTTGCAGATGGTGGAGGCGCGCTTTTTTTGTTTCTTGAGAGACATCGTCCGGAAGGTCAGCCGCCGGTGTGCCGGGCCGCTGGCTGTAAATGAAGCTGAAAGAGTTGTCAAAACCCACATCATTCACGAGTTTGACGGTTGCGGCAAAGTCAGCCTCCGTCTCGCCGGGGTAGCCGACGATGAGATCGGTTGAAATGCAAATATCCGGCCGCACGGCTTTGAGCCTCCGGATTTTGCTTTTATATTCAAGCGCCGTGTGGCCGCGTTTCATTAAAGCCAGAATGCGATCGGAACCGCTTTGCACTGGCAAATGGAGAAAGTTAGCAAGCTTGGGGACATCCCGATAGGCGTCAATCAAGTTATCGTTGAATTCGACCGGGTGCGAGGTGGTAAAACGGATACGGCCAATGCCTTCAATGTCTGCAATATAGTAAATGAGGAGGGCAAGATCGGCAATGTGTCCATCCGGCATTTTACCGAGATAATGATTGACGTTTTGACCGAGGAGCGTAATTTCACGGACCCCTTGATCTCGCAGCTTTTTCACTTCATCGAGTACATCATGAAAAGGCCGACTCACTTCCTCACCTCGGGTATAAGGCACGATGCAATAGCTGCAATATTTGCTGCATCCTTCCATAATCGAGACGTAAGCCTTGACGCCTTCCGCCTTGGGTTCCGGGAGATGGTCAAATTTTTCGATTTCAGGAAAGCTGATGTCCACCACATTTTTTTTACCAGCCAGCCGTTCACGCACCAAATGAGGCAGGCGATGAATGGTTTGCGGGCCCAACACAATATCGACATAAGGCGCACGTTTTAAAATATTTTCGCCTTCTTGGCTTGCGACACAACCCGCTACGGCAATCAGCATCTCGGGGCTTTTCGCTTTGATTTTACGCCAGCGGCCGAGTTGGTCATAGACTTTATCTTCCGCTTTTTCACGAATCGAGCAGGTGTTGAGAATGAGGATATCCGCTTCGCCTTCGACTTCAGTGCGTTGCATTTTAAATTCGGTTTCTAGGAGGTCGCCCATTTTTTGCGAGTCGTACTCGTTCATTTGGCAACCTAATGTTTTTACAAAATAATGCTGGTTCATGCGTTTAAGAGCTCTTTCATTTTAGCCTGAATCATTTCAATGGCAATGCGATTTTTACCGCCGTGCGGAACAATGATATCGGCATTCCGTTTGGAAGGATCAATAAACTTTAAAAACATCGGGCGCACCGTTTTTTCATATTGCTCAATCACGCATTCCATGGAGCGGCCTCGCTCAATCACATCCCGTTTCAGGCGACGAATAAAAGCCATGTCGAGCGGCGTATCGACATAAATGCGAATATCCATGAGGTCGCGAAGGACGGGATCGACAAAGAGAAGAATGCCTTCGAGCACAAGGATGGTTTTGTCGCTACTGATGTGACGGGTTTCGGGAACGCGGGTATGGGTTACATAATCATAAATCGGTACATCAATACTCTGACCCGACTTTAAGCGCGCCAGGTCAGACGCCAAGCGGGCGTGATCCAGTGCTTCGGGATGGTCAAAATTAATCCGTGCGCGCGCTTCCGGGGAAAGCGCAGCATGGTTTTTATAATAAGCATCTTCAGAAATGACGACCACCCGATCAGAGCCGAGCTCATTGACAAGGGTATTGGCAAGGAGGCTTTTTCCTGATCCTGAGGCTCCGGCAATACCGATAATGATCACTCTTTCTTCTTACGGGCAAGGGCGCCAAAATTACCGAAGCGTGTTGAGAAGCTATCGACACGGCCTTGTGTATCCATAATTTTTTGTTCGCCTGTATAAAAGGGGTGGCATTTGTTGCAGACTTCAACGTGGAGGTCTTTTTTGCCGAGGGTGGAGCCAATTGTAAACGTATTGCTACAGCTGCAGGCCACTTTGATTTCATCGTACTTTGGATGGATGTTTTCTTTCATGGTATAAATCCTTATTGATTGCCCTTTTTCGCCGTCCTGTGAGGGACACGAAAAATTGCGAAGATTGTACATAAGATTCATTCTTCACGCAAGTCCTGTTAAAATGTTTTCCTTTTTGTCTTGTCCCATGCCTTCCTTTAAATCTGAGCTCTTGAAGCAGTATCCCCTGAATAAAGCACGCGTGACCCGTTTTATCACGGATCACGGCGAAGTGATGACACCTTGCTTTATGCCAGTTGGGACGCGCGCGTTTGTAAACCATATGACGGCTGAAGATCTTTGGCGGGCAAACAGTCAACTCATTTTAGGGGGAAATACCTACCACATGCTCGTCGCGCCGGGGATGGAGGTCATTCAAAGCGCAGGCGGGATGCATCGCTTTATGAACTGGCACGGGCCGATGTTAACCGACAGTGGGGGCTTTCAGGTGTTTAGTCTATCGCGCAACAAAAAGATCTGTAAAATTGATGAGGCAGGCGCGCATTTTAAACACCCGACCTCCGGAAAATTATTGCATTTGAACCCTCAAACCTCGATCCAGGCGCAAAAAATCATTGGCGCAGACATCATCATGGCCTTTGACGAGTGTACACCGGAAGAAGGAGGCCGAATCGCAGCGGTGAACGCCCTCACACGGACACATCGCTGGTTATTAGAATCCATTGAGGCACATCACGCATATCCCGCACAATATGGCCATACGCAAGCTTTGTTCGGGATTATTCAAGGCGGCAGTTTTCGGGATTTACGTGAACAATCGGCGGAGTTCATTGTAAACCAAAATTTAGACGGTATAGCGATCGGCGGGGAGGTGATCGGCAATGATATCCCGCGCACTTGCGAGATTGTCTCCTGGATTGAGCCTTTGATTCCCACGGATAAAATTCGCTACACCATGGGGGTGGGTCTTGGTCCCCAAGATTTATTTGATGTGGTCGCCGCAGGGATTGACATTTTTGACTGTGTTGCCCCTACCCGAAACGCCCGTCATGGTGCACTGTATTGTGGACGAATTGAAGAACATCAAGGCTGGCTCCGCTTTGTGAGTGATGAGCCAGGCGGACGGTTACTGATTAAAAAGGCAAAATATGCACTAGACAATACGCCGATCATGCCAGATTGTCAGTGTACTACGTGTAGCCATTTTGACCGAAGTTACCTCCACTTTCTTTTTAAGCAAAACTTAAGCTTATATGCACAATTAGCCTGTATTCATAATGTCCATGTGATGAATGATGCTTGTCTGAGAATGCGGCAGTTAATATTGTAAAAAGGAGAGCCAAATGGCTTATACTATAAATTCACACTATTCCGCTAAAAGTTTTAATGAACGTATACGTTATTTAGTTTTTCATTATACGGCGCTTGATTTCCACTCCTCTTTAAATAGGCTCACCCAAGGCGAGGTCAGTGCGCACTATTTAATTCCTGCAGAAGCCGTAAATGGAGAACCTCAGATTTATCGTTTAGTCGAAGAGTCTAAAAGAGCGTGGCATGCGGGAGTGAGCGCTTGGCAGAACAGAGAAAATCTAAACGATACTTCTATTGGAATAGAAATAGTCAATTTAGGATTTAAGGACGAGCCCGGAAAACCACGGGAATGGTATCCTTTTACTGAATATCAAATTCAAGCGCTCACTGAGTTATCAAAAGGCATTATTGCACGATATGGAATAGAGGCAAATTGTGTCATCGGCCATAGCGATATTGCGCCCGGCAGAAAGGTTGATCCCGGCCTTCTTTTTCCCTGGAAAAGGCTTGCGGAAAATGGGGTAGGAGCTTGGTATGATGAAGGGCTAGTTTTGGAACAGTTAAAGGACAAAGCATTTAAAGGGAAAAGTGATCAAGATATCGATATTGTGCGGTTGCAAAAAAATCTTAAACAATATGGGTATAAGTTAGAGAGCACCGGTGTTTTAGACGAACAGACCACTCACGTTTTAAAGGCCTTTCAATTGCATTTCGTACCTGAGCATTGTTCAGGAAAACCAAACTTGAAAACGTGTTTAATTTTAGAGAGCCTCATCGATAAATACGATTCTCTAAACGCTTAAAGCAAAATATAGGCTCGCAAAGAGATTAAAAATAAGTTATCCTACGCGACTAGCCATTGACTTACATGGAAAAGAAGATGAAAAAACGCTTTATCATTGTCATTCTCATCCTTATTGTTGTATTTGGGGGGCTTATCGCCTATCACTTTATAAAAGATAAGATGATCGCTAAATACATGAAAACATATGAAGCGCCTGCTGTTACAGTCAATGTTTTAAAAGTTGAGCCTATTGCGTGGCAGCCCACTTACAATACGGTGGGGTCAACTGTTGCCGTGGAGGGAACGGATGTCGCACCGATTATTAATGGAATTGTTACAAAAATCCTTTTTAATTCGGGGGATATTGTTAAAAAAAATCAAGTGCTCGTAATCATGGATATTGATATCCTCACCGCACAATTAAATAATGCGGAAGCGGCACTTGTCTATAATAAAAAGACTTATGAGCGTTACCAGTCGCTGTATCACCAAGGTGTTTTATCCGCAGAAAGTCTGGATCAAGCTTTATCTAATTATCAAGTCTCAGTGGCAACTGTTGCGCAAGATAAAGCCACACTGGCACAAAAATATATCCTTGCGCCTTTTACGGGGCGTGTCGGGATTCGGAATGTGAGTCTTGGGCAATATTTAAATGCTGGGACGGTGGTGACCAACATCCAGGAACTCAATCCCATTTATGTGAACTTCCAGTTGCCTGAACAATTCCTGCAACAGATGTATATTGGCCAGCCCGTAGCCATTACGGTCGATACCTTCCCCGGCATGAGTTTTCCCGGAAAAATTACCGCTTTTGATGCAGAAGTTGCGGATAATACTAAGTCCATTACGGTGCAATCGACTTTTGCTAACACGAACGCACATGCCTTGCTCTTGCCCGGTATGCAGGCCAATATCACGGTCTTCCTCAAAAATAGCGGACAAGTGATTGCGGTGCCTCAGCAATCGATCAGCTATAGTCTGTATGGGAATAGTGTCTATGTCGTCACAGACGGCAAAGATGCAAACGGAAATCCCGCTAAGATCGCCAGTGAAGTTGCGATTACGCCGGGCTTGCAGCAGGGCAATCTCGTTCAGGTGACCGGTGACATCAAGGCAGGAGATGTGATTATCGTGGATGGCCTTGCTAAGATTCAAAATAATAATACGCCCGTCAATGTCGTGGGTCAGAGCTCCCAATCATGAAGTCACGTTTTACGGATATTTTTGTCAGTCGTCCCGTTTTATCGACGGTGGTGAGTCTCATCATTTTTATTGTGGGCTTGGTCTCGCTCTTTAGCATGCCTTTGCAGCAATACCCAACGATGACGAATACCACCATCACCGTGACCGATTCCTATCCCGGGGCCAGTGCGGCGGATGTGCAAGGCTATGTGACCAATCCTCTGTCAGCCTCAATTGGCAGCGCCAACGGGATTGATTATATGACTTCTTCCAGCATCATGGGACAGAGCACGATTACGGTATATATTAAGCTGAATTACGATCCCAATGAGGCAATGACGGATATTACTGGTAAAGTCAATGCCGTCTTGAGCCAGTTGCCGAATGGCGTGCTCTCGCCCACTATTTTAAAGTCCACGGGCCAGACTTTTCCGGATGTGATTATCGGGTTTAATAGTGACACCCTAAGCCCGGAGCAGATTTCAGCTTACATCACCAACGTTTATACACCCAAGGTCCAAGCTTTAGGGGGCGTATCCCAAGTCTTGGCCTGGGGGGCTCAGCCTTATGCCATGCGGATTTGGCTAAATTCTTATAAAATGGCCAAGCTTGGTGTGACTGCAACGGAAGTGATGCAAGCCTTGCAAAAAAATAATACTCAAGCGCAAGCAGGGCAGCTCAAATCAGACTATTTATACGTGCCTGTGCAAGCGAATACGAATATGCATCTTCCCGATGAGTTTAATAATCTTGTGGTTGCGAATACCAATGGGAATATTATTCGCATTAAAGATATCGGCTCGGCAGAACTTGGCTCCCAAAACTATAACAGTCAAGTGTTTTTTAATCATAAGCCTGCTGTATTCGCTGGTATTTTTGTTGCCGATGGCGCTAATCCTTTAACAGTGGTGAAGAGTATTGTCAACAGCCTTCCTGATATGGAAAGAGCCTTTCCTCCTGGTCTTCACGCCGAAGTGGTCTATAATAATACCGATTTTATCAGTGCGTCCATTGATGAAGTATTAGGGACGATTGCTGAGGCCACCTTGATTGTGATCCTCGTGATCTTTTTGTTTCTGGGTGCTTTGCGCTCTGTTTTGATCCCTGTTGTAGCGATTCCTTTATCGCTGGTTGGCGTGGGTTCGCTCATGCTGGCTATGGGGTTTTCAATCAATCTTCTCACGCTCCTTGCGATGGTGCTCGCAATCGGCCTCGTGGTGGATGATGCGATCGTCGTGTTGGAAAATATCTATCG
>JBMDXV010000184.1:0-15702 GCA_048594525.1 Gammaproteobacteria bacterium
CAAACAGTAATTAAGCCTAGAACAATAAAAGATATAGCTAATCATAAAATTTTCCTGCAGTTTGAACATACACTCCTTGGGTTGCCAGGAATTTATGTTGATCAACACGGACAATTTCAAGAAGAAATTTGGCTCTCCATTGACCGCCTGGAAAGAAGAGATCCACCAGAACCCCTATCTGATTATTTAAAGATATGGATGGAGCTTTCTTCATCAGCTACAGTCGAGCCCCGTATCAAGGAGTCTGTATTAAAAGAAGATTTAGACAGGCTTGCTATAGACACGACCTCATTAGAGGAAGAGAAAATCATTGTTGCCTTTAATGATTTTCCACTCAGTACAAAAGTTAAAAGTGATTTATCTGATTATCTAGATAATATCTGGCATGCCTGGGCAACAGAAGAAAAAAAACGTCGTAAAACCATAAAAATTTATCAAGATCTTTTTGGTTTAAAGCAACAATTTGAAGGCGCATTAGACGATCAAGAGATTGAGCTTAATTGGGGCATAGGAATGGTTGTGTGGAAAATCAACCAGAAAAATATTTGTTACCCTTTGATGACTTTGCCTGTCACAATTTCGCTTAATGAAAAAAACATGCGCCTCGAAGTAAAGCCAAGGAGAGATTTGGACTTTCACCTTGAGCTTGCAATCTATGAAGAAGAAAAGCTGCCAGGAATTGAATTGCTTGAAAAAGCACATAAAGAACTTATGTTAAACTTAGATGAAAGCATCAGTCCCTTTGAGCCTACTATCATTAAAGATTTATTGCGACCTGCTGTTGCTCACTTAAGCCATACTGGACAATATTACCCTGATACCCATGCAAATCATGAGAGAGCCTTACCAATTTGCTCTGAAGAGTTAATAGTTACCGACACTTGGGTGCTATTTGCCCGCAATCGTGATAAAAATCTCTTTGTCCAAGATTTAAATGGGTTTCTCTCAAAAATTGAAAAAGACCCTGATGCAATTTATCAGTCACCTGTTGCAGTGAAATTTTTTATGGAACCTGATTTAGAACGTGCAGATATCTCTTTACCTTCATTTCGTGGAATTTCAAAGGTCGGTAGTGACTGCGATACTGGAAATCACAGAGTTCAAGAACTGTTTTTTCCTAAACCCTTTAACGAAGAGCAAGTACAAATTGTCCAAAAATTAGAGGGTCATGAAGGTGTGGTTGTACAGGGGCCGCCAGGAACGGGAAAAACACACACCATTGCAAATATTATTTGTCATTATTTAGCAAATGGCCAGAGAGTCCTTGTGACCTCTATGAAGGACTCCGCCTTAAAAGTGCTTCGCGAGAAGCTGCCAAAAGAAATTCAGCCGCTGGCTGTCAGTTTACTTACCAATGATTTTGAAGGCGCCCAGAATTTTGAACATAGCTTGAATAAGATTGCCTCTGAAATGCAATCTATCGATCGGATTTATTTGAACAAAAAAGTCGCCGAGCTAATGACTCAAATTGATCAGCGGCATGCAAATATTGCCAAAATAGACCATGAAATAAAGCAATTGGCAAAAATTGCTAAAGAACATATTTTATTTGAAGCTGAATCAATTCACCCAGTCAATGCAGCGCAAGATTTAATTCATTCTCAAGGCACCTATGAATGGCTGGAGGACGAGCTTTCGACAGAAAACACTGTCTTGTTTAAACATGCAGATATTTTACGCTTAAAGGAGGCTAGGAAAAAAGCAGGTCCCCTGATTTCACATGTGTCCACTCTAATCCCAACTCAAGACGATTTACCTAACTTGCAGGAAATTTTGGATACGCATAACCGCTTATTAAAGCATGAAGAACTCAAAAAGTTAGTTTTGACAGGCGAGCTTCCTCCATTAAATTCCAGTGAAAATGACTCTACTGAGAAATCACTTGAAGACGTTTTAAATACCATAGACAGAATGCTTAAACTTTTGGATAGCTTGCTTAAAGAACAGTCTACTTTTTGTGAGCAGTTATTTTTACAAATTAAAAGAGCGCCCACTCATGAGGCATTTTGTCTATTAGAAGGAATTGGGGCTGAACTTGAAAAGGCGCTCTTGGATAGAAATAAATTCATAGCAAAACCAATCAATATCCCAAGAGAGATTTTGTTTAATGAAGCTGTCTTGCAAGCAGTATCAAACAAAGTACAAGGCAAGTCTGCATTTGGGCTCAAAAGCTTTATGGTTAAAAAAGAGCTTAAAACCAATTGGATTAAAATCGCAGTTTTGGGCAAACGGCCAGAGTCAGTAGAAGATTGGAAGCATATTTACGATTACATCACGTTGCAACAAACCTTTAAAGAATTATTTATTCGCTGGAACGCTGTGATGCAAGAGTTTTCTCTTGCGGCAGTTGTTGAGATGGAGTCTTTCCCAGTCACTGCAGACGGATTTTATCAATGTTACAAAAAGGTCAAAGCGTTTTTATTGCTGGAAAATGAGCTTGAAAGTATGATCAAGCAGCTTTTTGTCTCCTATCAAAAAGAAAGTTTTGCCAATTTGAATGTCCAGATTTTTTTATTGAAAATAAAAGATGTAGTGGGCAGTCATTTGAACAGAATTCAATTAGCTAATAAATTTGATGTCAAGCAAGTTTGGCTTGAAAAGCTCTCTCGCTATCATGATCCTCTCAGTGCTAATCTGAAAAAGATAATTGTGGAAAAAGTCGGAAGCACACTGGCAACAAGAGAAACACTGGAAACAGAATGGTGCAACCTGATTGATCATTTACAAAAAATTCGCCATCTAACACCAGACTTCAAAGTCATCCAAGAAGTCTCTGCCCTTATTGCCAACTCAGGGGCAACTCGTTGGGCAGAGAAGCTAATGCTAGAACCTGTGAATGAGCTGCATGATCCCCTATTACCAGAAAACTGGAGAAACATATGGCGTTTAAGGGTTTTGAATACCATGTTGGACAGAGCAGGCCCACCAGAAAAGCTTAAAAACCTGATGAAACAACGTACTGATGAAGTGCAAAGATTGGCAAAGGATTATGAAAGAGTTGTGGCAGACAAAACCTGGCTTAAATTAGCTGAAAATATGACGCCAAAAATCGGCGCTGCCCTCGAATCCTTTCGCAATTCCATGTCCAAAATTGGTAAAGGAACTGGAAAAAGAGCGATTCGCTACCGCCAGGATGCAAGAAAGCAAGCCCCTATTGCTAACCAAGCAGTGCCTTGTTGGATTATGCCTCATTACCGAGTATCAGAATCGTCTCCTCAAGCATTTGGCGTTTTTGATTTGGTGATTATCGACGAAGCTTCGCAGTCTGATTTTTCAGCCCTTCCTGCTATTTTGAGAAGCAAGAAGATATTGATTGTAGGGGATGAAGAACAGGTCTCTCCAGACGGGATTGGCCAGCAAGAGGATAAAATCCGAGAATTGAAAAAAAGATTTCTTGACAATCAAGTCAATTCTTTTGCCCCCATGATGACTCCTGAAAAATCTATTTATGATTTGTGCAAAGTGGTATTCTCGGGCTCGGGGGTTATGCTCCGCGAACACTTTAGGTGTGTTGGGCCCATTATTGAATATTCAAAAAGAGAATTTTATCACGATGAACTTGTTGCTTTACGTGTACCCAAAGCTTCCGAACGTATTGACCCTCCTTTAGTAGATGTTTATGTAGAAAATGGGTACAGAGGGGAGTCAGATATCAACAAGGTTGAGGCCCGCTTCATTATTGATGAAATTAAGCGGATCACCAGTGATTCCTTTTTCCAAGCAGGAGAAAACCGTGTTGCTAGGTCCATAGGGGTCGTATCTCTGCAAGGGCCAAAACAAGCTCTGCATATTCGTGAGCAGTTAACTTCAGAACTAGGTATGGACATCATTGAGCAGCATAAAATTGAATGTGGTGATGCACGCACTTTCCAAGGAAAAGAGAAGGATATTATCTTTCTCTCCATGATGGTGACACGTGACCGCTGCCATGCACAGGGCAAGCAGGAAGCTGGACAACGGTTCAATGTTGCAGCTTCTCGTGCTCGAGACCGCATGTATCTTGTGCGCAGCCTAAAGCGTGGTGATTTAAGCACCAAAGATGTTTTGCGCAAGGGACTAATGAATCATTTTTCTGCCCCCTATAGATTGGATCCAAGTGTAGCTAAAGATGGTTTGTCATTATGCGAGTCAGATTTTGAAAAAGAAGTCTATTCATTGCTGATAAATAAAGGATATAAGGTCACCCCTCAGGTTAAAGTGGGACAATTCCGAATTGATATGGTTGTTGAAGGAGAAAATGATAATCGACTAGCGATCGAGTGTGATGGAGATCAATTTCATGGCCTAGATCGCTGGGATGACGATATGAATCGCCAGAGAGTACTGGAACGAATAGGCTGGAACTTTTGGCGTTGTTTTGCATCTGATTTTGTCAGATATCGAGATAATAAAATTTCTGATTTAATTTCGACCTTAGAAGAATATAGCATCTTCCCGATAGATGGGAAGACTTTGGATGGGATCACTTCAAATTTCACGGAATATCGTGCAGTTACTGTTGATATGGTCGCGATAGAATCTATGCCATCTGTTGCAATTGATGAAACATAGAATGGAAGATTATGAAAGAAAAATTTTGGTTGTTACCAGAAATGATAAAAATTACGCAACATTTTATAATTTTTGGAATAATTCAAAAAAGTTTTTAGAGATATTTCTGTACTATAAATACCCCGATGACAGTGAGGATATAGAGAGATATAAAAAATTCTTTGGCGAAGAAATACCTGCAATTTTAGCCGATAGGATGAATAATGAGTACTCTCATTTAAGTGCTACTTTTGAAAGAGGGTCAAGACCAGCTCTTATGCCGAAAATGAAGACTGTCGCTGAGCAAATTATAAAAAGAATAAAAGAAACGGATAAGGATCGATATGATTCTCTACTTAAAAGTATCGGAATTACTCAATGAAAATCCTCCACACCTCAGACTGGCATATTGGACGAATGCTTTACGGTAGAAAGCGTTATGAAGAATTTGAGTCATTTCTCAATTGGTTAGCTGAAACAATTCAACAGAACAAAGTTGACGCCCTGCTCGTTGCGGGTGATATCTTCGACACCAGCACCCCAAGTAACCGTGCCCAGGAGTTGTATTATCGCTTTCTGTGTCGGGTAGCTGCATCCCCTTGTCGTCATGTTGTGGTCATCGCAGGCAATCACGATTCGCCCTCTTTTCTGAATGCACCGAAAGAACTGCTTAAGGCATTTGATGTACATGTCATCGGCAGCATATCAGCAAATCCTGAAGATGAAGTGCTGGTTCTTCGTGATAAAAATAGCTTGCCGGAGCTAATCGTTTGCGCTGTCCCTTATTTGCGAGATCGGGATATTCGGTTAACCGAAGCCTATGAATCGATTGAAGATAAAGAACGTAAACTGATTGAAGGTATTCGTAATCATTACGCTGATGTAGTGACTCTCGCAGAGCAAAAACGTGCTGAGTTTGGGGCAGAAATTCCCATTATTGGTATGGGGCATCTTTTTACCGCCGGAGGTCAAACTGTCGATGGAGATGGTGTACGAGAACTATATATCGGCTCATTAGCCCACGTAACCGCTGGAATTTTTCCGAAAAGTATCGACTATCTGGCATTGGGGCATCTTCATGTTCCACAAAAAGTAAGCGATTCAGAAACCATGCGCTATAGTGGTTCACCTCTACCCATGGGTTTTGGTGAAGCCAAACAACAGAAAAGTGTTTGCCTGATTGAGTTTAACCAGACTCTTGCCGCAGTAAAACTGATTGACGTACCGATTTTCCAAAAACTTGAACGGATTAAGGGAGACTGGAATGAGCTCTCCGGTAGGATCCTTGAACTGTCTGCTGCCGGATCCTGTGCTTGGCTTGAAGTCATTTATGAGGGGATAGAGGTGATTGGTGATTTACGTGAACGCTTGGATGCAGCTATTCTCGGCACAAAAATGGAAATTCTGCGCATAAAAAGCAGCCGCATCATTGATCGGGTTTTAGAGCAGACGCATGCTGAGGAAGCGCTGGATAACCTGAGCGTGGATGAAGTATTTGCACGTTGCCTTGCAGCTCATGAAGTGCCTGCAGCACAAATTACGGAATTGGTGCGCGCCTATCAGGAAACGCTTATATCTCTTTCCAACGATGATACTCGGGCAGAATAGGAAATTTAAGAATGCGCATATTACAGATACGCTTCAAAAACTTAAACTCTCTTGCAGGTGAATGGAATATTGATTTAACCCATCCGGCCTTCGCTGCCGACGGACTGTTTGCTATCACTGGCCCGACCGGAGCCGGAAAAACAACGATTCTTGATGCAATCTGCCTCGCTCTCTATGGACGGACACCCCGCCTTAGTAAAATCAGCAAAAGTGGTAATGAAATCATGTCTCGTCAGAAGAGTGAATGCTTTGCAGAAGTAACTTTTGAGACTCAAAAGGGACGGTATCGTTGTCACTGGAGTCAACATCGGGCACGCAAAAAACCAGATGGTGAACTTCAGGCACCCAAGCATGAGATTGCCGATGCCGACTCTGGCGTTATTTTCGAGTCAAAAATACGGGGAGTAGCAGATGAAATAGAAACTGCAACGGGAATGAATTTTGACCGCTTTACCCGCTCCATGCTTTTAGCGCAAGGTGGCTTTGCCGCTTTTCTACAAGCAGCAGCTGATGAACGTGCTCCGATTCTAGAACAAATCACTGGTACGGAGATTTACAGTGAGATATCGATCCGTGTTCATGAGTGTTATGCCCTTGAGCACAAAAAACTCGATGTATTACAGGCAGAATTAGCTGGTATGCATTTTTTGAGTGCGGAAGAAGAACACCAACTTGGCGCATGCCTTGAACAAAGAACGAGTCAGGATCGTGATCTCGTTATACAAATTAATCGGCAAACTAGCTTGATTACATGGATTGAAGGCATTATCAAACTTGAGGAAGAATTAAAAACGCTGGGTTTACAGCAAGATGATTTACAAATCAAGCTAACAGATTTTTCTCCGGAACAAGAAAAACTGAATGCGGCAACGCGTGCCCTTGAACTTACTGGTGAGTACACTGCTCTCACGGCTAGTCGCCTAAAACAGAAAGAAGACTTGAGTCTTCTCAGTGCGTGTCAAAAATCTCGACCTCTGCTTGAAGAAGCTGCTGCCTTGGCAGAACAAACAAAGAAAAATGCGATTATACAGTTTGAAACAAGGAAAAATGAACAACACGAAGCACGACCAATTATCCGTAGGGCGCGTGACTTAGACTTGAAAATCAGCGAAAAAGATATTGCTATCGAAGCAAACAAAGACTCCATCACCCTGCTTTCAAAGGCTTTTGCAGCACTTAAGGTTAAGCAAAACAGCACTCACACAGAGCTCGGCACTAAACGAGCAACCTTGGAAAACTTGCAGGAGCAACTTAACACAAGCCGTGTCGATGAACAGCTAGTAGAAAAGCTTGCGGGAATAAAGAGTCGATTGGATGCTGTGAAAAATCTTCATATTCAATTGACCGACAAAGAAAGTGAAATCAGACAGGCTGAAGGCAATTTCCAGCAGGCCTCTCAGGTATGGAAAGAACAATCGATAAAACGGGATGAAGAAAAACTTAAACAAACAACAATTCAAACCACGCTTGATGAACAGCAGCTAAAGCTTCAGAAAATCCTCGAAAACCGTACGCTTGTCGATTGGCGTAACAGCCAACTACAGTTGACTGCCCAGAAAGACTTGCTGACCAACATACTGGAAGCGGCAATGAGTTTATCGCAATCAGCACAGGTTATTAATGAAATTTCGAATCGGAAAGCAACGCTCGCTACTGTAAAATTGTCCCTAATAACACAGATCAAAGAAAAAACTGAAAAACAGGGTGAGCTAGAGGAGAAAGTAAAATTACTTGAAACACAGTTGGTTTTGCTCAACAAGATTCAGAGCTTTGCAGAAGCACGCCACCAGCTACAAGATGGAAAGCCTTGCCCATTATGTGGCGCCGGTGTGCATCCATTTGCGCAAGGAAACACTCCAGCTCCAGACACAACCCGGGAGCGCCTGAATGTTATGAAAAATGAACTAAAAGTAGTTACAGATGCACTTGCCGATTTAAAAGTGAAAGAAGCTGAATCACGCAAGGATTTTGAGAAAATAGCTTCGGATGAAAAGGAACATACTGATAAAATTAATCGGACAACTCGTCTGATAAATACACTCTGCACAAAGCTGTCACCAGAATCTACATTAAGGGTTTCTGATTCTATGCTTGCAGACACAATTAAAGCGCTGCAGGCAAGCAATACTCAAACATTGACACACGTAAACAGCGTACTGGAAGCCGCGGAGACGATCGAAAAAGAATTAAATATATTACGTGATTGGCTTGAAAAAGCACGGGAAGCAGCCACCGCTGCGGAAAATGAAGCCTTAAGTGCGGCCCATCAAAAAGATTTTAGCGAAAAACTGCTTGAACGGCTGAAAAAAGAGAAAACTGAATATGGCGGCCAGCAAAACACCTCATTCACAGCTCTTCAACAAGAGCTACAATTATTTGGAGTGACAACACTTTCGATTGAAAATTTGCAAGTCGTCTATGAAGCATTAACTGCCCGCCGTAACCAGTGGGTAACTCGTCTGCATCAAAAAGTAATATTTGATAGGGATATTATTCTCCTTGAAGCAGATGAGCGGCATCAAACTGAACAAATTCACTGTTCTGAGAAAGACCTTACCAAACAGAAAGAGGCTTTAGTTCAGCTCTTGCAAGTGCGAGAAAAACTTGCTTGTGAACGGCAGAGTATTTTTGCAGACAAAAAACCGGATGAAGAGGAAATGCATCTCGCTACAGCCCTCGATTTTGCCGAAAAGGAAGTCAATCGTTCCCGTGATGCATGGTCCAAAGCTCATCAAGCGCTTGAACAATTAGAGCTAAAAATGCGGGGACTGGAAAATACCATTGAAAAAGGCAGCCTTGAGCTTGAATCCTGCAGTGAAGCATTTCTGGTGCGGCTCAAAGCATCTAATTTTTCTGATGAGGAAGTTTACCATGCTGCGTGCCTGACTGAATATGAACGCAGACGTCTCACAGAAAAATCAAGACAACTTTCTGATCAAAAGGCGGCGCTCATTGCACGAATAAATGAAAAAACTGAGCTTCTACAAACAGAACAGCAAAAGCAACTCACAGCAGAATCCTTGGAAGTACTCAAAAATAACCATACGACCATGGCCCTGAATTTACGGGCACTCCAACAAGAAATCGGAGGTATTAGTCAAAAACTGAAAGACAATATCAGCCTGAAAAAAAAACAGCAGGAAAGGTTACAGGCTATTGACGCGCAGAAACATGAGTCCTCAAGATGGGAACTCCTTCATGAACTGATTGGCTCAAGCGATGGAAAAAAATACCGTAACTTTGCTCAGGGATTAACCTTTGAAGTCATGATAGGCCATGCCAATCGCCAATTACAAAAAATGACGGATCGCTATCTGTTGATCCGCGATCATACAGAACCGCTGAAACTCAATGTAATCGATGATTATCAGGCAGGCGAAATACGCTCTACTCGAAATCTTTCTGGCGGAGAAAGTTTTATTGTCAGTTTGTCGCTGGCTCTTGGCCTCTCTTACATGGCGAGCAAAAATGTAAGAGTAGATTCGCTTTTTCTGGATGAAGGTTTCGGTACACTTGATGAAGAGGCACTGGATACTGCACTTGAAACGCTCGCAGGTCTTCAACAAGATGGCAAGCTGATTGGTGTTATTTCACATGTACAGACACTTAAAGAAAGAATCAGTATACAGATTCAAGTCAGTCCAATGACTGGTGGAAGAAGTCAGATACTGGGGCCCGGATGCGAAACGCTCAATCGTATATCAGATATAGTGTGATTAAAGTAAAACATGTCCGATACTTGTTAAAGCTAGTCTGACAGCACCGCCAACTTCACTATTCACCAACGTTCACCAAAACCCTTCAAAGCCTTATAAATAAAGGAAAAAGATCCCATTAATTGTTCAGAAATGTAATTATTGCGCTTAATAGTCAAGTATGTTAGACAGAAAAAAGTCCTTTACAGCTCTATTAGGGCAAGTTACCATTCAATCAACATGAAAATCCTCTACACTAACTTCCACACCCATTATCAGGGGGGGCATGCCACTTATATTTTGAATTTGTATCGGGCGCTTTGTAGTCGCCATACGGTCCATATTGCCGATCCTGCAACTAGCGGCCTCCATAAAGCGGCTCTCGCGCTTTCGCCTGAGATTATCTTTGCACAGGACTATCCCAAAAAACTGGGAGAGCTTTTTCAGATTTGTAAAAGCGCCCTCCAATTACGGCGTCTAATTCTTAAAAATCAATATGACATTATTCATGTCAATGGATCGCCTGATTTGCAATTAGTACTCATCGCATGTCTTGGTTTAAAAAACAAACCTGCTCTCGTTTATACAAAACACAATAGTTTGGTAGTCCATCGAAATATTTTTTCAAAAGCAAAGTTTAAACGTATCAATCAACTGATTCTAGTATGTGGTTGTTTATCAATGAGTTTCGAAGCAATTGGCATTGCAAAAGAAAAAATTAACGTAATCAAAAACGGTTTGGACTTGACCTATTTTCAACCAGCCCATCTTTCGCAAACTGAGCGAATGCGGAGACAACTTGGGCTTAGCCCCGATGATTTCGTACTTGTCAGCAGTGCGGGAACCTCTTCTTATAAACGCTGGGAGTGCATGGTAGAGGCCGTCAGCCGCATACCTGATAAAAAAATTAAAATTGTTTTCATCGGCAACCCACCGGATGCAGCCGAACGCGCCTGCTGGGTGACTGCGCTCGGGATGATAGAAAGGGTTATTTTTATAGGAAATGTGACCGACACTCGCCCTTATGTAGCGGCAGGAGATATGGGCTTTGTCTTATCTGATCGCATTGAAACGGTGTCTTTTGCGTGTCGAGAAATGATGAGTATGGGCCTGCCTATGATCGTGTCTGATTATGCCTGTCTCCCTGAAAATGTAAGGCTGGGAGAAAATGGCTGGGTCGTTAAAACGGGTGATGTAGACGCAATTCAACAGATCGTTAGGTGGGCTTATGCCCACCGGGATTGTTTGCCTCAAATGGGCCAAGCAGCAAGACGTCAAGCTCTCCAAGAGTTTGGCGTTAGTGAATTTGCTGAAGCAACTGAGGCGGTGTATAAAAAAGCATTAGCTGCAAAACACTTAGGTTTTATCTCTAAAAATGATTAAAGACGATACGAAGCCGCAACGACTCAACATAAAGCGACTCATTCAACTCCAGGGCGGCAGCAGCCATGAAGTTTGGAAAGTGAGTCGTGAAGGAACGCTTTTTGCGCTAAAAATCTTGAATCCTTTGATGTTGAACATGCTTGATGCAAAGGCTCGTGTGCTTGAAGGCGAAGCGTTCGCCCAATACTGCCAGCAGCATGGCATTCCTGCCATTTCTTTACTTGAAGAACAGGAACATTTTGCTTTTCTTTATCCTTTCATTGAAGGCAAAACAAAATATTACCCTGAGTTTGGCTTGGCTGAGGTTAACAAAATTGCAGGGTTGCTTGCCAAAATACACACCCTCCCTCCTTTTTCCAATGAAGCAATCCCTCTTGGCAAAGTATATTCCCATCGGGATCTTGATCCAAAAAATGTACTATGGCGTGCAGATGAACCCTTCATCATTGATTGGGAAATCTCCGGCTGGATTGATCCCATGGAAGAAGTGATCGCGCTTGCGTTTGAATGGTCTGGGTTTGAGCGGGGAGAAGTTGATCAGCTCCTGTTTCAGGCTTTCTTTGCGGCTTACACAGCTGCGGGTGGCACCCTTGTTCCTGAAAATTTAGAACCGGGCCTGCAGGGTTTTATCCGGAATTATGAAGACTGGCTCGAATTTAATATTCATCGCCTCAATGCAAATTGTCCGCTTGCAGAAAAACGGCTGGCAGAACAAGAAATAAAGAAGACTCAAAAGAAACTGGCTTTTTTAAAAAACCCGCGCCTCACTCATTTAGCCAGAATCAGAGGATATTGATAAAGTTTCCAAAAAATTCAAACCCATATTCTGATAATACGGCCTCAGGATGGTATTGTACGCCATAGACCGGGTACTGAATATGCTTGATCCCCATATTCACTTTTGTCTGGCCCTCCGAAGTCCAGGCTATCCTCTTGAGACATGCAGGCAAGTGCTGCACCACTAAGGAATGATATCTCGTGGCTGTAAAGGGATTCGGAATATTTTTAAAAAGGGGATCAGCATCATGGCAAATCATAGCGGTATGCCCATGCATGACGGAATTGGCGTTTTTCACAGTTCCGCCAAATACTTCCGCAATGGCTTGATGCCCAAGGCATACGCCTAATAGAGGTAATTTATCATGATAAAATTTAATCACTGCTTTACTGCATCCGGAATCCCTCGGATGACCGGGGCCCGGTGAAATTAAAATGCCATCAAAGTTTAGATGAGATAAAGCTTTGAGATCTACTTTATCGTTTTTAAACATGAGTGTTTCTACTCCTAAACACTTTAAATAATAGTCAATGGTATGCACAAAAGAATCATAATTATCTATAATTAATATTTTTTTCATTTATTAGTTTTACCCTTTTAAATCCAATAATGGAATTCGTTAACACGATTTCCTCTGCGCCTAGAAAATCTTTTATTGAGACCTCCGCTTCAATAACCCGGTTATTTTCTAAAAACACCTGACGCATGATTCCCGGGAGAAAGGCCGCATTTTTACCCGGCGTAACCCATTGTGTACCCTGACGAATAAACACATTTGATTTGCTCCCTTCCGTAATATGTCCTCTCGAATTAAAAAAGATCACGTCAAATAAGGCCGGGTGGTTTTTTAAAAAAGCCTGATACCTATCATTATATTTTCCTCTTGTGGAACGCGCAGTGGTCTTATGCCGACTTAATGCAAAATCCATATCAAGGGGCTCCTCACACAGCATAACCGGCAAGTCATTTTTTAAATATTGGGAATCCACTTTTTGATACGCAACTACAAAATCGCCGGAAGGGTCGAGCTCGATTCTAAACCGATAAAAAGAATCGTCCTCTATCTCTCCTGCTTGATTCTGCAAGGATGTTTTGATTTTCTCACCTTGGCATTTCAGGCCGAAATAGTGTGCTGAAAGAGACAGGCGTGCTAAGTGCCGATCTAAATTGAAGAAACCGGAACCCTTATCAAATCGCATGGTTTCTACCAGATTAAAATGGGGTAGCAATCCGGTTAAGAATTTCGACTTCAGCTTCATTTCTTCATATTCACGCTTTGTATCGGAATCGATCACAATCCCTCCACCCACACCGAGTTTACCGAGACCTCCTGTGAGAAAAAGTGTTCGAATGGCTACGCTAAAACACATGTCCTCATCCGGAGCAATATATCCTATTGCACCAGTATAAATGCCTCTGCTTTCTTTTTCTAAGGCTTGGATGATTTCCATCGTCTTCTTTTTGGGTACGCCGGTAATGGAACCACAAGGAAAAAGGTTTTGAACAATATCTGAGAAAGCGTTTTTACTACCGCCCTCCTCTAAGTCGCAACTGATTTCCGACACCATTTGATGGACGGTTTCATAGGATTCTACGTTTAATATTTGAGGGACGTGGAGCGTATTAACCGCGCAGAGCTTACTCAAATCATTTCTTAACAAATCAACAATCATTAAGTTTTCAGCTCTTGACTTCGCATCCGCCAGCAGAAATGCTTTATTGTTCTGATCGATCTCGATATCAGGGGACCTCGGCATCGTTCCTTTCATGGGTTTTGCGGTCAGTTTTCTCCCTTCCTTTTTAAAAAATAACTCCGGGGATAAAGAAAGGATTTGATAATCGCCATAATCCAGAAACGCGGAATACTCCACTTTCTGCCGGTCTCTCAGAACAGCATAAAGCGTGAGGGGAGATCCGGGATATTCAAAGTGATATTGCGCTGTGAAATTGACTTGGTAGGTATCGCCCTCCACGAGATGTTTCTTTATCAATTTCAGTTTATCCGCATACTCCTCTTCACTGATGTTCAGCTTCAGGTTAGCGATATAAACTTCAGGCTCTTGGGGCTTTTGGGCGAGCATAGCGTTAACTTCACTTTGGCTCATTGCTACTCGTTCTTTGAACGCAATAAAATGAAGGAAGGGCAATGAGAGATTACTTTTTCTTTCTGCCGATAATTGAACCTCATTTAAAATACACCCGGCTTCATAACTGATGTACCCCACAAGATAAAAGCCTTTTTGTCTCTCTTGATCGATTTCTGTGAGGCACCTCACAATCTCCTCTTCCGCATGGCAGATGATGTCCTTCACCGGATTGCAGAAGAGGAAAGAGTCTTTTTCATGAGACTTCCTATTTTCCATTAGGAAGAAAGAGCGACCCTTGTCATTAAAAAGCATTTTTAAAATTATTATTGATCTCGATCACATGCTAACAAACAAAGTGCTCTTTTGTAAATCAAACCCTCACAAGACCCGCTCTTCTACCTTAGCGCCAAGATGTGGAATCGCCCCGTACTCAGCGGACTGAAGCGCTGAGGGTAAAAATACCCCAGCCGTTCTCGGTCTTTCTCTATTTTCAGGCAAGACAGCCGTCATTTCTGCATTGGGTTCACCGCGCAGGGAAACATAATGCAAATTGACATAATAGCCGACATATAATTTAGGAGTGCCCTCCCCACCGGCAATCAGATTCGGCCGGGCTCCGTCACTTTTCACAATAATAAAAGTCATATTCAGCGCTTTCGCCAGTGCACAAATAATGGGGTCATCCGCCCAGGTTCCCTCTTGATCATTTTTAGCAAGATTAGCAAGATAATCTGCAGGGCTCAGGACGAGGGCCTCAATAACTGGCTTAAATTCCTCCCAATTTTCATGCATGTAAGCAGCCGCTATTTTCCTGAGAGCAGCATGATCACGGACGGGGTAACCACGCTCGGTTAATTGGTCTGCAATGGCGTGAAAAAAACAATTCCCATCGCTTTCTCCATCTTGAATCTTAAAGCCATAGCCGGAAGATTGAGATTTTAAAGCGGCTGCAAGCGGAGATTCGCGATAAAACACTTCACGCGAAATACTCATGGCCTGTTGCAAAGCAGGGTCCGATCCCTTTCCTTTTTCAAAATAATTGATCATCAACACTTCAAGCTGCTCTATAGAAGGCTTATGAGGTGTATCTGAGCGGGAGGCCGGAGGCGTGCCGGGCTCAGGCGAATCAGTAGAACGTAAAACGCCCTCACCCTCTTCGACGGGCGTTGGAGTAGGTGCAGCATGATGCTGGGAAGCCCTTGTTTTACGTGTTCTTTCCTTTTGAACCTGTTTGACCCGGATAAATGCCGGATCAACCACAACGTGATAATGATTTTCCTTACTTTCTTCTCCCACTAAAATAAGCTGCACCCTGGATTTTTTGTCGGGATCACCGGAACGTTTATGGACTAAATGACCTGCCGCGGCTGCGGTATCAATATCGATGGCGATATCAAGATATTCTTCAATAGCAGAAATTTCCAGTTCAGTCGTCCAAGTCCCCACTAATACCAATTGCAAGATAACCTAAGGTGTTACTAACCATTCTCTAGGAGTCTGTCGCGCTATGCTGTAAATCCGATCAATGTTAAAATACTGGCTGAATTAACGGGACTGGAAGCAAGGCATGGCAAGGTTTGTAATGATAGACAGATATACGGCATATTTGTTGCCCCCATCA
>JBMDXV010000185.1:0-8510 GCA_048594525.1 Gammaproteobacteria bacterium
TAATTTTAAAAACTATGATCAGATTGTAGATAGAGTCTGTTTTGCCTGGAACTATTTTTCTACACAAATCGATTTAGTCAAATCCATATGCACTAGAGAATGGTTAGTAACACCTTAGGTTATCTTGCAATTGGTATAATACCGTCACAGAACTCGAAAAAGAAGCGTCGGGTCAATACCATCCCCGCGTTTTTTCTGCTCCGCTTTATCCCTTTAACGCGCCTGAAAAGATCACTACAGATATTAATGGAAACGTCTGTGTGGTGAACACTAAAAGTACGGCAGTCATAGAGATGATGAAAAATCAGGATAATACTTATCAGCCTCATGTTTTTTCTCAGCCCGGCTTTAACCATATCAGCGGGATCAGCACGGATTTAGAGGGAAACGTGTGGATTAGCACCTTAGAGGGCGTAATAGAAATTGTGAATTAAAACAAAAAGGTAAGCTCTGAAGAGGTTCGAGTTCCTCTTCAGTTGCTTACGTGGCTTAAATTAATTCGCGCTTTTCAAGTTGTTTTGAACTTGATTCACGCCATTCACACCAGCTGCCACTTGTTGTGCCAGTTCTACTTGAGCCGTGTTATCAACTGTACCGGTTAAGGTGACGACATTGCCCACGGTGGTGACGCTAATGTTATTGGAATCAAGCCCTTTGGTGGCGAGTAGCGCTGCTTTGACTTTAGCCGTGACCGCGCTATTTGAGACATATTGGCCTGTAGATTCGGTGCTTGAAGCATAAGCTGTAGAAATGCCGACGCCTTCCAAAGCCAAGCCTGCTCCCACCAAGGTTGCGCATAATAGTTTTTTCATTGTAGATCTCCTGTTAAAGTGTAAGATAAAATAGTTTGACTGATTAATATAAGATTGATCAGGGGATAACAAACTACAAGAAATGTCCCGAACCTCGGGAGGAAGACTATCCCACTTCCCGGTACAAAAATCAATAGCTCAGCTTTTCCAAATCTCGTATGGTGTTAATAAAATGCACGAGCTGGGTATGCAGTGTTTTTCCTAAGAGTGGAGGCAAGGATTCACGCAGTACCCCTTTGTAGGTGTTTGCAAGCGTGCTGTCGCCGCGTTTAATTTCGTTAAGCAGGGTCGATTTGTCTCCTGAGCAAATTAATTCTTTTAAGTTAAAATAAAGCCGACGGATGGGGCGGGTCAACACAAATCCATGCAAAAGACTAAACTGCTGGCTTAAGCGATCAAGCTGCGTTTGAACGGTGCGGAGCATCGTGATGCGGAGATTGGCTTCATGGATGAGTGCCGCGGCCAATCCTTCTATTCGAATCACGCGGGCGCATTCTTTATAGGCTTTCTGACTGTCTGAGAGATACAGCACCAATGCTTTTAATTGCTGAATCAACCTAGGGTTCGTGTCAAGTTCTAACATAATTAAAATTCTCCTTTTTAAGTTCTTCTAAAATATCTCTGTTAAATGTTCAAAATAAATTAAATTCATTCGACATTAAAGGAGTATTAATAGGCTTAACGCCTATTTTTTAAAAAGCCACTGATGTAAAAAAAAGTAACATGGCAGATAAATTGAATGCCAGGGCGGAACGATGAAGGAGGATAACGCAATCGCTTCATGCTTTCTAATATACCTCTATTTGTTTTGTTAATTCAAGCATGTTACTTGGATTTATTTTTAAGTGATTGTTTTTTAAAGGTTATCGAACTTGTTGCAAATGGTGCTATTCCTTTTTTATAAAACTCAGCTACAATAAAAAAGTCTTTGTTTGAGGAAAAAAATGCAGATTAATAATTCAGCTTTATTGATTATCAGCGTGCTCGTTATTGTGGCAAGAGTTCTGGCTTTTGTGGTGTGCAAAATTCAAGGGCACCCCATCAGAACATTGAAGCTCAACGCTTTTTTTAAACAGCAACCCTGGTTGCCCGCCGTGTTGGTGATTGTGGATTGTTTAGGCGTGTACGCGCTGGCTCGTTTTCATTTTATGGCGTCTTCTCATACTGTGTATATTGCGCTGAATGTGGGTTCAGGTGTGATTCAAGCGATTCTGACAGTGTGGTTATTATTAGCAGAAGCCAATGCAGTTTACGCCTGGCTCAGTCAATTGGCAGCATCAAAATCCCTGTTACATGCTTTGCTTCCTTATGCGAAAAATGGGATTCGGTTCATCTTTTTGGTTTTATGTTTGCCTTTGATTACAGAGTCGTTTTCAACGTATATGCAAACTCAAGCCATGACGACTAAAATAACCCAGCTTCTTATTATTTGGGCCATCGTTTGGCTCGTTATTCAAATTATTGCTGCTTTAGAGAAAGTCACCTTACGTCGTTTGCAGGAATCGCTAGCCATGGACTTTCAGGCCCGGAGTCTTTATACCCAGGTCCGCGTCTTTAAGCGGATTGTCATCATTATTGTGAGCGTATTGGGACTTGCGGCATCCGCGATGGTTTTCGATCATGTGCGGGAGCTTGGGACAAGCCTATTGGCCTCGGCTGGTGTAGCGACTGTGATTTTAGGGATTGCCGCGCAAAAAACACTGGGGGGGATTTTAGCAGGCATTCAAATTGCAATTACCCAACCCATCCGCATTGATGACCTCATCGTCGTAGAAAACGAATTCGGAACAGTGGAAGAAATTACGCTCTCTTACGTGGTCTTGCGGATTTGGGATTTAAGGCGTTTAATTATTCCCATCAATTACTTTATCGAAAACCCGTTTCAAAATTTGACGCGCGCGTCGACCGAAATTTTAAGTCCCTTTTTTCTTTATACAGATTGCACCTTACCGGTCGCACTTGTGAGAGAAAAGCTTACCGAGATTGTGAAGGCCTCCGAGTTTTGGGATGGCAATGTGGTGGCCTTGCAAGTGGTCGAGGCGCAGGCGAATGGGAGTATGAAGCTCCGGATTTTAGTGAGTGCAAAAGACAGCCCCACGGCCTGGAATTTAAAATGCGAAGTTCTCGAAAAACTACTCGCCTTTATTGCGGAGGAATATCCGGAAAGCTTACCCAAGGCACGGAATCTCGCGCTTACGCCTTAAAGTAAAGGGAGAATGGATTGTGACGGAGGGAAAATAGGAATGGACTTACAACACAAACTCAGTATTCTTGCGGACGCGGCAAAATATGATGCGTCCTGCTCCAGCAGCGGCTCAAAAACCCGAGGTACAAAAGGACTCGGTAGCATTTCCGGTAATGGGATTTGCCATAGCTATGCGCCGGATGGGCGTTGTATTTCATTGTTGAAAATCCTCATGACCAATCTTTGTATTTTTGATTGCAAGTACTGTATTAATCGCAGTTCAAGCGATGTGAAGCGGGCCCGCTTTACCCCGGATGAAATCGTTAACTTGACGCTCGATTTTTATCGGCGAAATTACATTGAGGGCTTATTTTTGAGTTCCGGCATTATACAAAACTCTGACTACACCATGGAGCAACTGACTTCAGTTGCGAAAACGCTTCGCAAAGACCATCATTTCAGAGGATATATTCACTTAAAAACCATTCCAGGCGCGGCCGATCATCTCGTTAAAGAGGCCGGGCTGTATGCCGATCGCTTGAGTGTCAATATCGAATTGCCTACCGTATCCGATCTCGCTCAACTGGCGCCTGAGAAAAACCGACCGCAACTTGAACAGAATATGGCGTACATTACGAATACGGCTGTTGAATTAAAAGAAGATCGCAAAAAAGGGTTTAAATCTGTCCCACTGTTTGCGCCTGCCGGTCAAAGCACGCAGATGATTATCGGCGCAACCCCCACGCCTGATAAGGAAATTTTGAATACCGCCAGCACGCTTTATAAAACCTACGGATTAAGGCGAGTGTATTATTCCGGATTTAGCCCCATTCCTTTTGCGGATACTAGGCTGCCGAGCATTAGCCCTCCGTTATTACGCGAACATCGGTTGTATCAAGCAGATTGGCTGCTGCGCTTTTATGACTTTGAGGTGAATGAAATTGTGTCAGATATTCATCCCAATTTAGAGATCGATATAGATCCCAAAACAGCGTGGGCTCTCCGCAATCCCGGTTATTTTCCGATTGATGTGAATCGGGCTTCTAAAAAAAAGTTGTTACGCATTCCGGGCATTGGCGTGCGTTCGGTCAATAAGATTTTACAAATTCGGCATTATCAAAAGCTGAAGCTCGCCGATCTTCTGAGGCTTAAAATTGCATTTAATCGGGCGCGAGCGTTTTTCATTGCAACAGACTATCATCCCGGTAACAAATTGTTTAGTGTGGCGGCACAAAATCAGCCTACATCGAATCAACTGTCCCTGGCTTTTTAAAATGCAAAGAATCAATGTAAATAATTTTCAGGAGTGGCGAAACGCTGCTCGGCTTTTGCTTGCACAAGACACGCATCCTGCTGACATCGATTGGCAAGAATCAGATACCCTGCAAGCTTCGCTTTTAG
This sequence comes from Gammaproteobacteria bacterium, assembly GCA_048594525.1. Lineage (GTDB taxonomy): Bacteria > Pseudomonadota > Gammaproteobacteria > Francisellales > CACEW01 > JAJZUD01. Next base: position 4,399 of record JBMDXV010000185.1, read on the forward strand.
GAGAGTGTGATGCTCCTCATAAAAACCTGGTATTGAACCCGGTCAGGGTGCCCCGGAAGTTGATTGCGCTTGCAAAAACAGTTGCATGCCACAGACAGACTGAAAAATGGGGGAGGCTCTATGCATTGTTATGGCGTATTGCCCAAGGTGAAAAAAATGTATTAAAGATCAGTTCCGACCCTTTGGTTCATCAGCTTTCCTTAATGTATAAAAATGTCCGACGCGATGTCCATAAAATGAAAGCCTTCGTGCGCTTTCAGCTTTATCAGAAAAATGAACAAGCCTTATACGTCGCCTGGCATGAACCGGACCATAAAATTTTAAGGCTGGCCGCGCCTTTTTTTAAAGAGCGCTTTTCAGTGCAGCAGTGGATTATCTTTACGCCGGACGGCTCACTATCCTGGAATGGTGAAGCTTTGATATTCAATGATCTGCCGATTACAAAAACGCAGCTCACAGTAAAGGATGAAATGGAAAAACTGTGGCAAGTGTATTATCGCGCTATTTTTAATCCGGCCCGCATTAAAATTAAAGCGATGAAAAAAGAAATGCCAGTACGCTATTGGAAGAATATGCCTGAAACACAATTAATCCCTTCCCTGTTAGAAGAGGCGCCCCGTCGCGTCGCGGAGATGTTAAGCAAAGCTGGCATTTAATGGGGATTGACAGGCGGAGTACGCGTGTTGACATCCCTGAGGCTTCTGCTATATTAGTTGCAACAGTGCTTGTTCAGGACTGTTTTAAGCCCTTATCGATACCTTTGTAATTATTTGCTTCTATTTGTTTTAAATCGCTTTTTATTGATTAGCCGCATCGGCCTATTTTTCCCTTTTTTGGATTAATCGTGCTCTTTTTACAGAGGTATCTTTTTACTTTTAAATTTTAATGGAGAACAAAAATGAAAAAACACAGTGAACTTGTTGTAAGAAGTGGGGATGTGCTTGGAAAAGAAGTCGTCAATGCCAAAGGCGAAAGCTTGGGAAGTATTGATGATATTGTCCTTGATAAATTTTCAGGTCAGGTCAAGTACGTCGTGTTGTCTTTTGGAGGCATTTTTGGATTAGGCGATAAATTGTTTGCCTTGCCCTGGGCCTCAATCAGTTATGATACAGATGTCGAGGCTTTCGTTTTGAATATTGCCGATATCAAAGAAAGATTGAAACAAGCGCCCGGCTTTGACAAAGACCATTGGCCTGATATGCAACAACCCGTATGGCAGGAATCAATCGCTGCATATTACAGATAATATAATTTTTAAGGAGAATCATAATGAATGAACACATATTTAAAGGAAGCTGGAAAGAAATTAAAGGTGAGGTCCAAAAGCAATGGGGTAAACTCACGGATGATCAACTCACTGAAATTGAGGGTAATAATAATTCCATTATTGGCTTTTTAGAAAAGCAGTATGGCTATTCCAAAAAGAAGGCAGAAGAAGAATTAAATCGCTTTTTGGAGGAAAATGGAGATAAGCTTAAAAATTGGATTCCACGCATTTATGAAAATATTGGAAACCAAGTGAGCAATGCGGCGTCTCAGGTGAAAAGCGCTTCTGTAAAAGGAAGCGAAGTTTTAAAAGAGAGAATTCAAGACAAACCTTTGGCTGCAGTAGGTATTGCGGCCCTGGCGGGTTTCTTGATTGGCTGGTGCTTGAAAAAAAGGTAAACTTATCCAGTTTAGGCATCGATCATGCTATTGATGCCTAATTATAAACCCAAGAGAATAGACCATGACGAAAGCCCAAAAATGGAGTACAGGCCTCATTATTGTTATAGTAGGAAGTTTATTGTGCATTCGTTTAATTATGCCCGTTGTGATTTGTCACGCAATTAATCGCGAGCTTCGAGCCAACACAGCCGTAACAGGCACAGTGGGCAAAGTTTCTTTGAGCATATTTTTTGGAGAAATGCGTTTGGACCAGGTCTACTTAGTATCATTAAGTCATGCTCAGCCCAAGGTTTCCCTAACCATCCGGGAAATAGCGACGGAGTTCGACTGGCTTGCTTTGTTTACAGGTCATGTCGGAATGCATATTGTCATCAAACAACCCAATGTCAGCTTAAAGAAAACGCAGATAGAATCAGCGTCTGAGACTGAGCCTGAGCCTACTGAAATGTGGAATACCCTCCGAGGCCTGATGCTTCCGCTACCCATTACAGATGTCAAAGTGGAGGACGGTGCTGTGCATTATAGTGATGAAACGATACCCAAACCGTTTGACCTATATGCCAATCAGATAAATGCCGATCTCAGTGATCTGCAAAAAAAGGCAGATGATAAAAACGCGCTTCCCTCACACCTTAAAATAACAGCGCATACTCTAGGAGACGGAGCAGCGAGTCTGAATCTCGATTTTAATTTAAAGGCCGAGTCGCCTACTTTTGCATTGACCTCACAGCTTGAGCATTTGCAACTAAGTCCTTTGAATCCGCTTTTAGCTTCCCATACCGATTTAAGGGTTGCGACGGGCGAGTTTAATCTTTATTTAAAAGCAAACGGAAAAAATGGCGCCATCGCAGGCTTCGCCAAGCCTTTTTTTAAAGATTTAAAAATGACGCTACCGCCTAATGAAAAAAGCAATCCCTTGAAAAAAGCCTATCGAGGTGCTGTGAATTGGCTGGCCAAAACCTTTGAAAATAAGGAGACTAAAAATGCGGCCACACAAATTGATTTTCAAGGAAAAATAGATGATCCTAATACGAGCTTGTGGTCTGTCATAAGTCGGTTTGTGAACAATGCATTCTGGAAAGCCTTAGTGCCGGGCTTGCAAAGCGAGCAATCCTAAAACAATTTCAACTCAATAAAAGGAGGGCAACCCTAAAAAAATGCGACAATCAAATAATTTTATTAATCAATAACATATTTTAGGAGAATAACCATGCTAAGATGGGCTATAGCGTTTTTTATTATTGCAATCATTGCAGCCGTGTTTGGGTTTACTGGCATCGCAGTGGCCGCAGCAAGCATCGCAAAAATAATATTTGTGATTTTTGTTATTGCTTTCCTGATCAGTCTCGTGCTGCATCTCTTCAGAGGCGGTTCTTCAAAAGATTTGCTTTAAATTGTATCGCTTCCTAAATTGTCATAGGAAGCGAGCATTTGAACATAGCATAGCCTTGAAGATCAATATGCAGTCTTTGAAATAAAGTATCTGGTTTCGGGTAGCAATTATCGGTGGGTGAATACAGAAAAATAAACCAGGTTTTCATTTAAATTAAGCAAATGGTCGGCTATGCACATCAATAAAGGCAACAAGATACACAAAGCGTGACCCTAACTTTAAATAGGTCAGATCAACCATCCAAGCCTGATTGGTTCTGCTGATGCTAAGGCCTCTGAGCAAGTGGGCCGGGCAGCCTCCCTCTGGCGCTTATGGCTTAAGTATCCCTCCCCGACAACTTTTTTTAAAAATTCAAGCTCCATCGATAAATGACCAATCCTCTGATACAGTTTAGATACTTCAACCTCCCGAGAGGTATCTTTCACCTCCCGTTTTTGGCTAAATACATCAGCCACTCGCTCTTTCAGCTCTTTCTTCCATTTATGCACAAGCCCGTCTCCAACCTCATATTGCTTGCATATATCTATAATCGGTTGCCCCGTCAGGGCTGCCAAGGCAACTTTGAACTTCAGGCCAGGACTATATTTCTTCTTAACCATATCAACCCCCTTAAGATTGATTGCCACTTAACCTTACACTCTCTATCTTAACAAAAAATGTTGGTCTAATTTTCGGGGGTCATCATAATCTGTTGAGAAAGAGAGATAGCAGGTTTGGAATATTTAATTTTCATAAGGCAATAAAAAAATAACCCGCTCAGGTGCGCATTGTTAGGAGGCGTAGCGGGTATGGTTAAAATAATTATAGGCAATTACTATATAAAAAGCAACACATTTCTAATTTATACAGCATCTCCCGCTGAAGGATAAGGATTTAAAGAAGACGTAGCGTAAAAAAAGTGAGAGAGGGAAAGCCTGACAGTAGACCTGCCTTTTTTGAGCGCTTGTCATATTGAGATTGAAGGTTCAGGGCTGGTTTTGAGCAAGCGTGATTTTAGCTGCTGTTTAAGAAGACAGGCTTTGGCATTTTTAAGCCTTCGGCCATTCCGCGT
>JBMDXV010000186.1:0-16550 GCA_048594525.1 Gammaproteobacteria bacterium
TCAATAATTTGATCAAAGTGATTAAACGACGCTGCTATGGTATCTCTAAACCAGAAACTTTATTTCAAAGATTATATATTGATCTTCAAGGTTACGCAGTGTTCTCTTAATGATCATCAACTAGAAAAGGCAGAGAGCCGCAACTGTTCTCTACACGCGGAGGCGGAGGGTCAGGCGTTGCGCCGACTGCGTTTGCGAGGATAGGAATTTCAGGTCAGTTAGAATGCATTTTTATTACAATTCTAAAATTAATGACCCTTGAGACTCAATAAGACATTCCTCAAAATCTCAAACCCCAGCCCATCCTGTAAGCTCAAAATCGACTCCGGATGAAACTGGACGGCTCTCACTGGCAAGGTTTGATGCTCGATCGCCATGATAATCCCGTCTTCTGATTTGGCCGTGACTGCTAAATCGGGCGGGAGGGTCTTTTCGATCGCATACAGCGAATGATACCGACCTACCGTTATTTTCGGCGGAAACCCTTTAAAGAGTCCCTGACCGCTCACCGAGATTACGCTGGATTTGCCGTGCATGGGGTAATCGAGTACGCCGAGTTCACCGCCAAAATATTCAACGAGGCCCTGAAGCCCCAGGCACACGCCAAAGAGCGGAATGTTGCGGCTCAAACAGGCTTTGATGGTGTCGTGCACATTAAAGTCACTGGGCTTCCCGGGGCCGGGAGAGAGCACGACTAAATCGGGTTTTAATTCGTCCAATCGGTTTTTAGGGAAATCATAGCGTAAGGTCGTGACCCGACTGCTTAATTGGCTGAGGTAATTGGCCAGAGTCAGCACAAATGAATCTTCATGATCAATGAGCAAAATATGCTGATCAAAATGCGCCACAGCCTGTGACGTTTTTCTCTTCTCTTGAAGAGGCTGATGGGCTGAATGCACGGCATCGATAAGGGCTGAGGCTTTGAGTTCAGTTTCTTTTTCTTCTTCCTCAGGGAGGGAGTCAAATAACAAGGTCGCGCCGGCACGAATCTCCGCCACGCCTTGATGGATACGCATGGTGCGTAAGGTTAAGCCTGTGTTCATATCGCCATTAAAATTAAGCACGCCGACTGCGCCAGCATACCAATGTCGCGGCGAGCGCTCATGGGCTTCTAAAAATTCAATCGCCCAGACTTTGGGCGCACCGGTTACCGTCACGGCCCAGGCATGCGTGAGAAACGCATCCAAAGCGTCATATCCCGGTTTTAACTGACCTTCGACATGATCGACGGTGTGGATGAGTCGTGAGTACATTTCAATTTGCCGACGGCCAATCACTCTGACACTACCGGGTTCACAGACCCGTGATTTATCATTGCGATCGACATCTGTACACATGGTGAGTTCTGAGGCTTCTTTTTCGGAATTCAGCAGTTTTAAAATCTGCGTGGCATCACTCAGTGCATCATTCCCTCGGGCAATCGTGCCGGAAATCGGACAGGTTTCCACGCGCTGACCATTCACACGCACATACATCTCCGGGGAGGCTCCCACGAGATATTCGCTCTCCCCCAAATTCATGATAAAACCATACGGGGAAGGGTTCCGTTCTTTGAGTATTTCAAAAATCCGAGACGGCCTCGCTTGGCAAGGCTCAAAAAAACTTTGTCCCGGTACGACTTCAAAGAGATTACCGCACTTGAATTCCGCTTTCGCAATTTCCACCATTTCGGCATATTCTCCAGCTTCATAATCGCGGCGACTTTTTCCGGTGCCCGGATTGTAAGGCTTGTTTTCTCCGGTTCGGGGAAGATCATGCGTGGTTTTACCCTGCCAGCTAAAATCATACGTCCGACGCATCATTTGGCGCTGGCGATGATCTACAAGATGCAGTTCGTCCGGTAGATATAAAACCAAATCCCGCTGCCCGGGATCACGCGGAATCTTTAAAGCAACCGGTTGCAGTTGAAAAACAAGATCATAGCCAAAGGCGCCATAAAAACCGAGATGCGGCTCTTTTTCATTTTTAAAAGCAGCAAGCAATGTCCGCAAGACCGTAAAAATAGAAGTCTGGCGGGTGCGTTCGGCTTCATTAAAACAGACCTCGGCGGCCTGTAATCGGCCGCTGATCTCTGTCGGAAAAACCGTCCATTCTTGCATCAAAACTTGAATAGGCTGTAAGGCTTGCGCAATAAAGGGCAATAGGATTTCTCCCCGTGCATTCAAAGCTTGAATGCTAAAGCGATCCCTGCTTGCCGTGATGACGACGGGGGGGTTCACAAAGCCGATATCCCAGGTTGTATAACGACCCGGGTATTCATAACTGGAGGACAGTAATACACCGCGGTGATCATCGAGTTCTGCCGCAAGTTTTTGGCATCTTTCTTGTGCTTGGCCATAATCTAATGGTTCTACCTGGACACTGGTTTTGATTCCGGTGCTGTTGGGCATACATTGCCTTGTATGGGGAGATTTCTTTTCACTTTAGCATGATCAGTGCTTTTTGTCCTAAACAGTCAGCTCCTGAAAGGCCGCCGCAAAAATCTCGCGGGTCTGGATAGTCCGCCCAAGCCCATAAAATTCGAGCCAGAGCCGACTAAAGCGCTTTGCGGTTTTAAGATGCTGGGGATCTGTAAAATCCTGCTCTCGGAGCGCAATGAGTTCAGCGCCCCGAAAATGGTGTAAACGCAAGCGAGGGGGGCAAGCAATTTTTTTCGGAAGATGCTGGCGCTCCAGTTGATACAAGCATTCCTGTTCAAGAAGGTTGCCCTCATCATCCGTACTAAAATCCGGCAAGAGACCCATCTCAGCAAAAAAATTGAGTTCGAAGCTGCGCAAGGTTTTTTCTAAAGAAGCCCCCTCCGCATTCAATTGCAGCAGCGTGGCGTGATAAATTTCAAAGAGAGGCCTGTGAACATCATGCGGTGCTAAAAACTTAAGTAACAACTCATTGACATAAAATCCGGCCCAAAGTGTCTGATGGTGAAGTGAGATCAATGGGCCTGCACGTTCAGCTTGGGTCAAGGTTAAAACGCTGCCTCGACCCTGGTAACGCACCGTTAAAGTTTGAAAAGCCTGTAACAGTCCATACCAATCCGACCGAGGGCGTTTTGCATTCCGTGCAACAACCGTAATGAGCCCTTCTTCACGGGTAAAGAGCTTGAGAAGAAAGCTCGTTTCACGGTAGGGATAACGGTGAAGGATATAAGCATACTGAAGGTTCATCTCCTCAGTTTAACAGAATTTTATCTGCTTTTTGAGAAATAACTTCAGCCGTCACCGTATGAAGGCTGGATGCCTCGATTTCAGTCACTTTATTCTGAATCTTAAGTGTCTCGCTGTTTAGCATAATGCTTTTTGCCTCAAGGTTTAAGTGAGGAGAGGCTTTTGTTAATACCGCCAAAATATAATATTGCTGATTGTGCGCAGCAAGCAATACCTCACTGGTATGGGTAGGGGCGATGAGACAGCTTGCCGCTAAATATGCTTCGATGAATACATTTTCGTCTGTGAGAATCCGAAAGATGCCAGTATTTACTTCATTCAGCACGCGCCCTTTTAAAAATAAGGAAGGCGTTGCGTTATGATATTTTGGATACATTGTAAAAGCCATAAGAAACGTTTAAAATAGTGATGAACTCGTAATCTAGCGTATTATTCGGACAAGGTCAAGACCATTATGTTTTATGATTCGGAATAAAAAAAAATATTTTTTTATAATACCTCCAGGTAATTTGTTACAAAGAAAAATGTTGTAAATAAAGGGCTTCACTAATTTTACTGGGTTTAATATCTCATTTGTTACATTTATTCAATTGTATACAATAAAAAGTTTTTATATCATATTGACCAAATGAAAACGGATATATCCACAGTTGAAAACTAAAGAATTCTTTAAAAAACTGATCGCTTTGTTTCTTTTTTTGTGCTTTTCACTGCCCGCTTTTGCAGACACAGAACATGAATCCAGCAAAAGCTTTTATACGCTCACTATAGAAATTTTAGAAAATGATTTACAACCTTTATTGGGTTTGACAACCACCGTTTCTTATTTCATAGGATTATGTTTAATTATTGCAGGGATGACGCGACTCTATCGTCATGGTTCAGGCACACAAAATATGATGCACAGGGCCTCCCCCATGGCAACAGCCATGTACTTTGCAGCAGGCATTGTCCTCGTCAGCTTTGTCCCTTACCTGAAAATGGTTTCTCAGTCTGTTTTTGAAAATGCGCAAACCACGTTTATTACACAGTGTGCAGGCGGGAGTGGCACAGGGCAAACGCCTAATACGGTCTTAAACAAAGATTTTTATACGGACAGCAATGATTTTTGCCCGATGATGGCCTACTCCACAAAAGTGGCGGGGGCTGAAAACAAGGGTGAAATAGGCGATGCAATGAAATACCTTGTGTATGGGGTATTATTCTTAGTCGGGATTATTTCATTTATTCGCGGGATGGTTCACCTCGTTAAACTCGGTGAAGGTGGGGGACAAGGAGGAGGCGTAGGCCGCGCCTTAACCCATATTTTTGCAGGTATTGTTGCGATTAATGCGGATTCATTTTATAGCTTAATGAATAATATTTTAGATGCACATAGTTAGTGAAAGTTTATACTTAAACCCAAAAGGAGAAAAAAATGAAGTTAGTGAATGTAATAAAAAATGTCAATGTAAGTCTTAAACAAGTCTGGGCCATCGCCTCTATGTCTTTCTTTTCGGTGATGGCATTTGCAGACACGACGCCGCCCACTGACGATAATATTAAAAACCTTGCTGCTTTCCACACTATAATCAACAATAATGCGGGTACTATTTTTAAAATTACAGTGGTCATTGCAACGTTGGCGGGTTTAATTTTAATTGTAAAAGGACTCGTTCATCTGAAGCAAAACTACACAGGAACAGGGCAAGAAAAACATCTAAGCAAAGGAATCGCAAGTCTGGCTTTTGGTACAGGCTTGATATTGATTGTGCCGATCGCGCATGCTTTAATTGGATCAGTCAGTTCAGGAACTACCGTTAATACAGGTGCGGGAAATGTAGAGTTTGGTAGTCTCACCGATACAAGCGATGGCAATTGACCTCAATAAAAACCGAATGAAAGGAACAACCATGAAGCGATTAGCCCTTGTTAGTTTAGCCGCACTGCTGCTTGGAGGATGTGCAGCAAGCACGGCAAACTATGTTCAAAATGGCAACCAAGGCCAGCTTAACATACAGGTGCAAACGCAGCTTGAACAGGCTGCGACTTCGGTACAAAGTTCGCTTCAGGTTTTGGCTGCAATCGAAAAAGTCCAAGCACAAAATAATGTGTCGATTCCTTTAATGGACGTGACAGACACGGCTTTAAATCAGATGATTTCCATTAAATGGTACGGTCCGATTGAGCCGCTTCTGGCACAGATTGCCAGTGCGACGCATTATGATTTTCAAGTATTCGGAACCCCTCCCAGCTTACCCATTCTGGTCAATATCGATACCAGCACAACGCCCGCAACGGCAATCAATATTATCCGTAATGCGGACTTACAAGCCGGTTTGAAATCAGCAATCTTAATTTTTCCAAAAGAAAAAGTCATTAGCTTGAGGTATCTTCCCTCATGATGGCACCTCCTCCTCCCCCTCCTACTTATAACTTAACGGAGCTTGAGGGCTTAAATGCAAACTCAGGGTATTATGCGGGCCAGGCTGCTTATGATAATATTCGGGAACAAGCCTTGCAAGAAGCCGCTTTAGCGCTTGGAACCCAGGCAGGTCTGAATTATGAATCCGGTCAGATTAACCTCGTACTCAATCAAAACGCGGACACGCTCACTCATATTTTTGATTTTAACCAGGTCATGTATGCCGATAATGTCATGCCACCCGTACTCAATACGGCCAATAACCTCGTTAACATCAATCCGGGAGGCAGTGCCATCCGGATCGCAGGGGTGACGTATACGATTCTGGCGCCCGCACATTTTGTCACGGCCCCGCCGACCTGGAGAGATTATCTCTACATGAACTATCCCGCGCCGGAATTACCGGACAAAACATTGTTGCCCCAAAACAGCCAAGAAGCAGCGTTTTGGCAACAAAACGTAAACCAAGGCTGGCAGGCCGGAATCAATCAAGGCATGTCGATTTTTACCATCAACCTCAATCGCTTGGTACAGGATTTTAACGGCATGCTCCTGTATAAAGAATTATTATTGAAAAACATGGTTAGCCCTTATGCGGTCGATAAGACGGAGCAAGGCGTAACCGGGTCAGGCCAACACATGATCATAGACGATCGGCTCTTAAAACTGACCACACAACCTGAGCTTTTACTGAATAATAGCAGCAAATGGCAGGCCCTGCCTTCAGCAATCGCAAGTCCTGCGGCCGTACAAACCCCTGTACCGAACGCACCTTCAATTGAAGGCACGGCGCCGGGAGAATCCATCTCGCCGGAGGCTCCGGAAGCTTTGTTTATTCCCACGCCTACTTTGTCGAGCCCTGCTTTTAGTCAAACAGCCCCTCCAAAAACAAGTCCCGCCTCCCTTACAAAACCTCAGCCTCCCTCTGCCATCCCTTCTGTTTCTGTTCCTACTCCTGCTGTCGCGCCAGTCAAACCCATAAGGCCCCCCGCCGTGTCCGCTCCTATTTCTGCGCCGCAAAATACCAATCCCATTAGCATCGGCCCGATTAATGCGCCCAGCCCTGCTACGACGGTGCCCGCGAACTTAGAACATCCGATTGGCCCTGTGATCGGGCAATCATCTACTGCGCTTAAAGTGGTTACAACGACCGCAACGCAAACACCACCCGCACAAACTATAGATTTAAACGAAAAAACTGTAGAAGTCATTTATACGGGTGCACCACAACCTGAATCCATACAAACAACGCCAGAGGCTATAGAAAGTGGAAACCAATCAAGTCCTATTACTCAATGAGCCTAATTATTTTCTTCCTCCGAACTTTGATCGGTTATTGGCTTTTTGCTGTGAAAAACAGGCGTCTGATATTACCTTTCAAACAGGCCAAGTCGTCTTTGCAGAAATTCATGGGCGCCAATGCCGTGTGACGCAACGCCCGCTTGCCTTACAAGAACTTTCCGACATTATTAAACATGTTTATGGTGCCAATGCCACAGCCCTTATTTTTTCGGGCTCGGATATTGATACGCACTATCGCCTTAAAGTCGATAAACTGCTTGAATTTCGATTTCGGGTCAATATTACGGCGTGTTACCATGAAGGATACCAAGGGCTTCAGATGACGCTCAGGGTCATTTCCAGTCAACCCCCTAAACTCAGCGACCTTGACATCGAAGAAGATTTAGTTAAATACCTTAAAATTCCACAGGGCATTATGGTGGTCAGTGGCGCAACAGGATCAGGAAAAAGTACGCTTTTGGCATCCATCTTAGCCGATTTATGTGCTGAAAAAGATGCGAACTTAAAAGTCTTGACGTACGAGTCCCCGATCGAATATGTATATGATAAAGTCGAGATGACGTCGAGTCTCGTCAGCCAAATGGAAATCCCCCGAAACCTCCCAAGTTTTGCTTTAGGCGTCAGAAATGCACTAAGGCGCAAGCCCGGATTAATTTTAGTAGGGGAAGCCCGCGACCAAGAAACGATCGAAGCCGTTATTGAAGCTTCCCTCACCGGACACCCTGTTTATACTACTGTTCATAGCAATGGTGTCGCAGATACTTTGCGTCGTATGGTTACGATTTTTCCCTATGAAGAACGCGATGCGCGCATGTTCGACTTATTGGAAACGGTTCGCATTATTATTTGGCAATCGCTCGTTTCACGACCGGACGGAAAACGAACCGCGGTTCGCGAATATCTTGTTTTCACAAGCGAAGTGCGCGATATTTTGTTGTCTACTCACTTGGATCAACTTGTCAATAAAGTGAGAGAACTCTTGCCACGGTTTGGCCAACCTATTTTTAGGGATGTGGAAAAGAAATATAAAGCAGGCTTAGTAACAGACGAGGCCTATCGTCGATTTTATTTAATGGAGGAAAAACTGAATGGCTAATCCCGTTGATATTTATTCCCATTGGCGTGACTCCGCATTGACCCCAAAGTTTTTTACCGTGGATGCGCGTGCTGCTTTCTTTATTTTAATTTTTCTCGTCCGGCCGAATTGGTATACTTTCGGCGTCGTCGTTTTTGTTTTAACGGTGTTCAGCATCTTGAACTATTATCACGTTAGTTTACCAGCCTCTTTCCGTTTATTACGTAATTTTTTCACAGGATCTAAAAAAGTTATTATAAGGCGACGTTAATGGCAAAAAAGTTTCGTGGAATTGTAGCGAATCAGGAGTTTAAATCCTATGACGCCGTACGCGACCTGCGCCCTTTTTGGATGCAGGTTCGCGACCTCATAAAAAGTCGGTGGGGAGCCATTTTTTTTCTAATATTGCTTGCAGGCTTAATGTACCTCACTCCAAGCTTTACTGATCTTTACTTTCTGTTAGGCATATTTATCTTTTGGTTTAGTTGCTTTACTTTTATCGAGCTCCCCTACAAGCTTCCTGCTTATTCAGGTTTGTTGGATCGCAATGATCCGAAGTCAGGTACGACCCTGGCAGGAACCGCAGCGGGAATCTATTTTTTTGGAAATGATATTGCCTCAGATGAACAACTCTGGTTCAGCAATAATGATATGCGGACGCATGCCTTGATCTTTGGATCAACCGGAAGCGGTAAAACCGAAGCTTTGCTCTCGATTTCTTTCAACGCGCTCGCACAAGGCAGCGGCTTTATTTATGTGGACGGAAAAGGGGATAACGCACTCTTTGCCAAAATTTTTGCAATGACCCGCTCAATGGGGCGGGAGGACGATCTCTTACTCGTGAATTTTATGACCGGGGCTGCGGATATTATCGGCCCCCAGGAAACGGTCTTGTCGAATACCATGAATCCGTTTGCAGCGGGCTCATCGAGTATGTTATCGCAATTAGTGGTCAGTATGATGGACTCCGGTGGAGGAGGATCTGGTGACGGAGACATGTGGAAAGGCCGGGCGATTTCTTTTATTGAAGCCTTAATGCGGCCCTTAGTCTGGATGCGGGATCATGGCTATATGCTTTTAGAAGCAGGATTGATCCGAAAATATTTCACACTCGATGTACTTGAAGAAATGCTCTACGACCGGAAGGTTATTGATCAAAACAATAACATCACGATTATGCCAGAAATTCTCCCCTTTGAAGTGCGGGATTCTCTTGAAAACTATCTCGCAACCCTCCCGGGCTATCAAAAGAGTGAGAAGGGCAAGCAAAGCGGGAAAGCTTATGAACAACATGGCTACATCACCATGCAGCTCACCCGGATTTTCGGTTCGCTCGCGGACGTATATGGTCACATTGTCCGAACCAACCTGGCAGAAGTGGACTTTCACGACGTCGTTTTGAATCGCCGTATTCTCGTGGTATTGCTCCCCGCTTTAGAAAAATCCACGGAAGAACTCTCCAACCTTGGTAAGTTGATCATTGCCTCGCTCAAGGCTATGCTGGCAAGTGGCCTTGGGAGCGCTGTGGAAGGAGATTATAAAGATGTGATTGAGCGCAAGCCCACCAATTCTAAAACGCCTTTTTTATGCGTCCTCGATGAATATGGATATTATGCGGTGAAAGGCTTTGCTGTCGTACCAGCGCAAGCGCGTTCTCTCGGATTTTCAGTTATTTTTGCAGGTCAAGATTTACCAGCTTTCCAAAAAGGCGGAAAGGAAGAAGCCGCCTCTATTTGCGCCAACACCAACATTAAGATTTGCATGAAGCTTGAAGATCCTGTCGAAACTTGGGATTTCTTCCAAAAAACAGCGGGGGAATCCTACGTTTCGGTTGCTAAAAACTTTTCGCGCCAAGGCGGGGGCTCCTCTTCACTCCAGTATAAAGATACCATGGAAGCGAGTCTCGATAAGCGGAACCGGATCGACCTTCTCGATTTAAAAGATCAACGGGAAGGAGAAGGCCATATTTTCTTCAAATCAAAAATCGTTCGTGCCAGGATGTTTTATGCCAACCCCCCAAAAGTAGGCCGAGTGAAACTCAACCAATTTTTAAAAGTAAAAGGCCCTTCTGATCAAAGTGTCAGCCTCATTAAATCTTTACAGCAGGTCAATAATACCATCTCAGATTACAAAGCAAATCCTCTTGGAAATACTTTAAAAGACTTGTTCGACTTATTTAAAAAAGAATCGTTTTCTACCGATAAAAAGGGCTTAAGTTCAGCAATTCAAGCCTTTATTCAGGGTAAAAAGGAAGAAGATGCCATAAGCTTCGGCGATCAAAGCACCAACCCCTCTATTTTCATGTTTATTAAAGTGGAAGAGCGCTTAGGAAGTCGCTTCTTTGACATTGAAACTTCTACTTTGTTGCCCAGCATTTTGACGAAAGAAAAATTATTTGAAGTGGTGAAGCGGCTTAATATTTTACTTGGAAAAAGTGAAAGCCTGGCCAAAGGAGAGTCTTATAACATTATTCAAGAAATTGAAGGACAAACCAGCTATGCAGACTGCTTGCCGATTCGTTCTGAAGGATTAGCAACAAAGTTCAGACAGTATGTTACAAACGGCACTTAATTGTTACAAAGCTGATATAAAATTATACTTGAAAAATATATATTTTTTAGATAAAATAGTCGGATTAAATGAGGGGTAGTTTCATGAAATTTTTTAAGAACTTAAAAGATAAATCGGTGAAAACAGGGAAGAGAATGTTTGCCTATGACCAAGTCAGCCAGGGTTTTCGCGAACAACAATCCATTGTTAAAGAAATGTATAATTACAACATGAAGGAGATTATTCCTGAAGAGGAAAATTTTCAAATCCCCATCCAAAATGTGATTGCTGCACATAAAGCGTTTAAAAGATTATTTGTTACTTTTATAGCGCTCTTTGTCTTCGCACTGATTTATGTCCTCTCCGCCTTATTAACGCGAAATTGGATCGTTGCCATTCTCGCCTTCGCTTTTTCTATATTGTGCTTGAGCCTCGCTTTCCGCTATCACTTTTGGTTATATCAAATGAAGAGGAAAACACTAGGACTCAGTTTTGCTGATTATTATCGGGATGAAATTGCGCCCCTGTTCAAAACGACAAAGCGTACTGAAAGCAAGAAGGAAGGAAAATGAATTTTTTTAGTTTAACGTTACCCAACAGTTTACTAGAAGATCGTTCCGTCCAGATTTTAGATCAGATTACGGGTGTGGCTAAATACCTCATCACAGGAGATGACAATAATATCCTCTCACTTGCTTTCAATGGGATGCTGCGGCATTTTAACAATGCCCTCCTGGGATTTGGCCTGATTATTTTTGCAATCATGCTGTTTGTAGGCACGATGAACACCGCAGCAGATGGTCAATTTTTAGGACGCAATTGGAATAGTGTGTGGACTCCGGTCAGGCTGATCTTCGGCATTATCTTTGTTATTCCCTTAAAATCGGGATTTTGTGCAGCACAATATCTTTTTCTCTATTTAATTTTAGTAGGCGTTAACATCGGAACCTATGTATGGGATCAGGTAATAGAGGATGTTTTTAACCACTATACCCCTCCTGCAATCCCAAGCTATGTGGCTAATTATGCACAACGCGCTTTAGAAAGTCAGGTGATTATAACTGCTATAGACAAAATCTCTCAAGTTGCCTTCAAGATGCCATCGGATACGAATGCAAGCACACCGATTGACGCAAATACGACTGAAAATGTGGGAGACTTGCCCATACAGACGATCTCTCTTATTAACAATGCTGGTACGCTGATTTGTAGTAAGCTTTATCAGCAAAAAAATATTCAATCCGCATGTAAAAGTGCGATCAATGCAGTATTAATTAATCAATCTATAAATGGTGTGGCCCAAACTCCGAAAGGGAGTTCAATGGATGGCAGTATTACAGTCTGGATCGGGGACAATGATCCGGCTAACACAGACGCAACGCGAAGCCTTCAGAATCTGTGCAAGGATCCTGATTACGACTACGGTGGCCAAGGCAAAACGAACTGCACTGTAGGCTTCTACACAAATGGAGTGATTGATCCGAATAATTTAAATTATAGGGGGAATTGGAGTGCTCCAAATGGCAAGATTAATACCATTGGAGCGTACCACTATAATTATGACCTGACAGAAGAAAAGCAAGATACCGCTGGAGATCCGGTTGCAGTAGCCATAAATAACAAACTTCAAGAGGAACTAACAAGTTCAAATGGCTTCATTAATAACACCATTATGAATGTAAGCGCTCCAGGAACAAATTTGTGCCTTACCACCAAATCGAACGGCACAGTCGTTAGCAGCAATAAATGCTCTCTCGCAGCCTTTACAAACATTGTGATTAAGGCTGCGCAGAATCAGCTTGAAAACAATGCGCAAGCCAATATTGGAGGGGAATGCAAAGATGTGACCCTTAAAGATGAAAATAACCAGCCAATTTTAGACCAAACAGGTAAAGTGGTTACTGTCAGAGAATGTCCTTTCAGCGGCGCTTTAGATAACTATACGGCCAATGGTATGCCGCTTGTTAATGAAGACGGCAGCCCCATGCTTGATGAAGATGGGGAACCGATGTATGATAAGATTAATATCCCTTTAAAAGGGAGCTGGTGGAATGCAGGTCAAGCTTATCTTGTTTTGGATGATCATTTTTCTAAAACATTGGGAGGCTTAATTACCGCCATTCAAAAGATTTCAATGAACCTTTTAGGCGAAGCTTCCATCACAGGGAAAACCATCTCCTTCACCCATATCATGGTGATGGAAGCCGGACGGGAATATACAGAGGGGCATCCTAATTTCCAGGTGACTAACGTCTTAAACCACTGTGTCTCCACAGACAGCCCCAGTTTGATTGCGCCTATGGTATGTGGTGCGGGTTCCATGATGTTGTACCCAGCTCAATTGGAAAGGCCCTCTACGACCGATATCAACATGGCGGATATTGGAGCGACAGGTACATGGGGTGCTAGAATTGCTCCTTTTAACCCTAACTTAAATGATACGGAATCGGCATACTATAAATATAAAGTGACGGGCACGACTCCTGAGTTTTACAGGAACCTTCAATCTATTCCTATTAATTTTCAAGTTCCTTTGCAGATGCTTTTAGAAAAGGCTGCTTCTGCCTCGACCTCAAGCACTTACCAGACTAACTGCCCTTATGAAAATGGCGTCTATAACTGCTATCAATCACTCTATCCTTACCTTAACAACATCGTCAATATGCTGGCAGCCAATGGTTTATTGGCAGATAAGTCTGAGTCGCTTCCTGTGAATCAGGCCATGAACAGTATGTTTGTCCAGCTCCTCGGCGCTCAGGATGCAAATGATATGAGACTGCGCTCTTTAAACTCCGTCATGCAAGATGTGTATAACTTTGGCACATCCAGGTCAAGCGACATTGTTAGCGAACAGTTTAGTCTCATTCAACAGATACGCGACACCGGGGTCGGAATGATTGTCACTTGCTTAAGCAGCATGGAGGTAGTCTACAGCTCTTATAAACGCGCGATGGAAAACATGGTAAACGAAGTGACCAACCTTACTAAGAGTCCCATGGCTCAGGCTGCTCAGGGTCTTGCGGGCTCGGCAGCTGGGCTTTATGCTGGTGCAGGCGCTGCTGCAATGGCTGGTGCCTCTGGTATCGGGACAGGGCTTGGCTTTTTAGGGCAAGCTGCGGCAACCACCTCTCAAATTTTGCAGGCACAGGTTGAGCTGTCTATTGCGACAACGACCATCACGACCATGTCTAACATCGGTATCCAAATGATGTGGCTGCCTTTATTTATTTTTGTGATGAGTTCTTTGTTTGTAGCGGGCGTTCAGTTTGCCCTGGTCATTCCTTTCATGCCCTATATCATGTTTTGGGCCGGTGAGATTGCGTGGGTGATTGGAGTTTTAGAAGCACTCGTTGCAGCGCCGCTTGTGATGCTTGCGTTTGCTCATCCGGGTGGAGGAGAGCATTTGGGCCACGCAGGCCCTGCTGTTCGTTTTTTACTTGGGATCGTCTTTCGTCCTGTCCTGATGGTGGTTGGTTTAGTCACAGGGATTTTATTGACTTACATCCTCATCCGTTATTCGGCAGAAGGTTTCCACATTATTGCAGCAAGTATTTTTAGTTCATTGCCCACTTCTAATATTATGTTTATGGGCGTGATGTCTTGTATTCTTCTTTTCACTTATACGTCCTTCCTTGTGATGGCCTTTACCAAGTGCTTTTCCCCTATTTACCTTATTCCGGAAAAAGTGGTGCAATGGATTAACGGCCATACTGAAGCGGCGGGAGCACAGGAATCACAACAGTTTGCAAGCGGCGTTCAACAAACCGCTCAGCAAGGCGCTCAGGCCGGAGGTCAAGCACTGCAACAAGGAATCCAAGCGCAAGAGAAAAAAGGCCAAGGCATGTCTGACCTGACCAAACAAACCTTTTCTCAAGGTGCTGGAGGCATGGGCGCGGTGTCGAAAGTACAAGAAAATATGGGCCAAGGTGCATCCGGTGCGATACAATATGCCAATGCTAAAAACCAAAAAATCCAAGGATAAAATAAAAGTGAGAAGGAAGGGGATTCAGATGAACAAAAACTTGTTTTCCAAAATACTGTGTTTTATGCTCGTTGGTACGGGCCTTGCTTTCGCAGCGAATAACAATCCCTATACTTTTTTTAATTCAGGGAGTGCAGCATCGCCAAATATTTCTTCTCCTCCTTCTCAATCCATAGTGACAAACGTGCCTACGCCGCCTCAAAACCTGCCTTCCGTGGCACCGCTTGCAGCTGAGTCTTCTCCGCCAATTCAATATGTACAAGCGGCAAGTCAAGTAGGTCAATTTTCAGGGAAATCCTCTACCAGCCCTCCGTCCATCAATACGCTTGCTTCACAAAAGCCTAATGCAAATGCGCAAAATCCTGGGAGCGCGTTCGGTATCATGAGTGAGCAGCCCTCCACGCAAGGAATAGAAGCGTTATTGACACAAATTGTAACCATCACTGGGAACACGGCAAACGGAATTCCCGCTATTGCCACTAATACGGAGTCCACTGCAACCAATACGAGTAATGCGCAGGCCAGCCTTCAAAAATTAGTAGATTATTGGACCGCTCTGCCACAGGATAAATTTTTAAATGAAACCTTAGGATTTGGCTCACTCCTTAACTTTAATCAAAATAGCACAAACGCTAGTTCCACGTTATCCGCTTATACTTTACAAGGCTTATTGCCACAGTTACAACCCTTAAAGCCCTGGACTGATGTGGCGAATGAATCTTCAAATATCTCTATTAACGATAATTTTCCTTATCTTAGTTCACTTACTGAGAACTTAAGCTCAAGTTCCATCAGCAACGATTTATGGGTTCCTAGCGTCACCCAATCCCTATTAGATTTATCAACCAATCAGCAAAATATGACCGACCTTCAAAAAGTTTTGCTTGCCCCTTTTACGGGGACAGATTGGTCACAACAAGTCCAAAGTGCTACCACTCCACAACTTTTAAGGATGCTGGTGACAGAACAAGCGGTGAATAATGCACTTGCGTATCAGGTACTGCAAAGAGAAAATGATCAAACCTTAATGCAAGCCTCTCAATTGCGCGTATTGAATGAGATCAATAATACGCAAGAAAGAATGGCACAAGAACAGATTATACAAGAAAAACGGATTGTCGATGCAATTGCCGCTCAAGAGAAATAGCAGGAGACCGTTATGGCAAACATAAACAACGCAGCGACAGATGAATTTTTAGCCCTTGAATTTTTGACCTTGCGTTTGGAAAATTTTAGAAGGCTTGAGATGAAAGTCAAAAAGCTCATTCTCTCGATTGAGCAGTATTATTTGGGAACTTTTTATCCTTTTGATAGTGAGGCCTCTACCATTTGTCTCGATATCGAGCGCGCCAAAAAAAACACTGACATCCACTTTATGGATAAATGTCACCAGGCGTTTTTAGAGTTTTTACCGATTAAACTGCGATCAAACATCCAAGGTAAAAACTTGTTCAGACAGCCTTCTCAAGAAGACCTGGTGCTTACCCGATCTTATGTCAACAACCTTGAAGTAATTGAACGTTCAAATCAAGAAATGTTTACCCCTTCTGAGGAAAGCGGGCTTAGTCAACTGGAGCGCGCCGAACTTGCTGCTTATTTAGTCGAGAAAGAGATACAAGATTTGAAAGAATATGAAAACGATCAACCCCACATTTAAAATTGGAGTAAGCTATGGCAGATACAGACCCGACCCCTCATCAAGTACAAAAATTCGCAAAAGATGTTTTAGAATATTATTCTAAAGTTGCCCCTACGAGTAAACAGCCTCTTGCTTTTGTAGAGACCTGCGAAACCTTTCTCAAAGAGTATGAAGCCTGGGCAAAAATACAGCGAGACAAAGAAACAGGAAAACACCTGGATGCTGAAGCACTTAAGCAAGAACAAGACTTATTTCAAAAAATGCAGCCGAGTATGAATATGATCACGCAGGAGCATGGCGTCATACAATCTATCATGGCTGAAATGAAAACTGTAAAAAAAAATCTTCAGGAATCATTGGCTGGTATGCAAGAACGCTTACTTAAAAAAAGAAGGGCTATTTTAGCCTCTTATCCAGATGCAGAAGCCAAACCC
>JBMDXV010000187.1:0-1611 GCA_048594525.1 Gammaproteobacteria bacterium
CCATTTGTAACTCCCATAATGCCGAGCAAAAACCACCCTGTCAAGTGCAAAACTTGATAAATCGTATTCGATTATTAAAAGAAAATACTATTTACGTGTAATTCTCATCAACATGGGGCCCATAATTCTGGGAATTTAGGATCTTGTGAATTAAATTAGTTTACGTCTTCAAAATCCGAATGGAAGGCAGGCTTGCGTACAAACTGCAATAACCCAAACTGCACGTCCCCTAAAAATTTATGGCGATGCACCTTGTAATATCCTTGTAGCGCGAGACCGAGATCCCAGGCGCGCGGGGCTTCAAAATACACGAGACCCTTTTCTGTAAGCCACTCTCCCGCGTGAATACGTTGCAAGGCTTCCGGTAACAGATTGTCTCCAAAGGGTGGATCGAGAAAAATAAAATCGAAAGGCTGAGCGGCTGCTGCTCCTAAGTAATGCAGCGCTGAACCCTGCACGATCTGGGCCTTTTCTTCAAAGCCGAAAAGTGCAAGATTTTTTTTGAGCATCTCTACTACGTTTTTATCCTGCTCAATAAAGGTAACCCAGCCTGCAAACCGTGATAAAGCTTCAAAGCCCAAGGCACCACTCCCGGCGAAAGCATCGAGGCAGCGTGCTTCTTTCAGGCTAAACATGAGCCAGTTGAATAGGGTTTCACGCACAGCGTCGAGGGTGGGACGGAGTCCGGGGATCGGCTTAAAGCTGATGCGCCGGCCTCGACATTGGCCTCCGATGATTCTGACTTCATTCACAAGTTTAGCGCAATCCTGCAAAAATGGCTTGCTTCACCGCGTCCACGGATTGCATCCCGTCCACTGCAAAAAAGTGAGCGGCATTTTCTTTATCTTGCTCTGCGCGTCCTTTGTAGTACGCGACGAGCGGCATGGTTTGGTCCTGATAGATTTTTAGGCGATTGCGAACCGTTGCTTCTTCATCATCCGGACGCTGGATCAAAGGTTCCCCAGTTTCGTCATCGAGGCCTACAACTTTGGGAGGATGGATGTGAATGTGATAACTGCGGCCTGAGGCGGGATGGATTCTGCGACCGCTGATCCGCTTGATGACTTCTTCAATATCGACTTTGATTTCAATCACTTCGTCGATCTTAATTCCACTGTTGGTTAAGGCTTCAGCTTGCGCGAGAGTTCGCGGAAAACCATCGAGCAAAAATCCGTTTGTGCAATCGGGTTCTTTGACCCGCTCTTGAACGAGTCCGATCATAATCTCATCTGAAACGAGCCCCCCTTCTTCCATGATTTTTTTAGCTTTTAAACCGAGGGCCGACCCTGCTTTCACTGCGGCACGAAGCATGTCTCCCGTTGAAATCTGAGGAATGTTAAAGTGCTCCAGTAAAAACTGGGCCTGCGTGCCTTTGCCTGCGCCGGGAGGGCCTAATAAAATAATCCGCATGCATTCATCCTATTCTTGAAAAGACAGACATTAAAACACAGGCACATCGCGCTGCACAACAGAGGGTGTGAATAAAAGTGCGGTCAGGTCGCAAAGCATGCAGATGTAGCATATAGAGGAGAATTGGTCTATAAGCAAGCTACTCAACTAACATGAAGGCAGGATGAATACAGAAGATTTAACAAAGCGATTGTCAAACCA
>JBMDXV010000188.1:0-1909 GCA_048594525.1 Gammaproteobacteria bacterium
TCACTCTGCTCGCGTCTGCGTCGCGGGAATATCTATCGGTATGCGGAGGAACATGGTTTTAATAAAGTGGCGCTTGGACACCATCGGGATGATTTGATTACCACGCTGATGATGTCGATTTTGTATAACGGACAAATCAAATCCATGCCGCCGAAACTCTTATCCGACAATAAAAAGCATATTGTGATTCGGCCACTGGCGTATTGTCAGGAAGTGGATATTATTGAATATGCAAAAGAAGAGGCCTTTCCGATCATTCCCTGTACGCTGTGCGGCTCTCAGGACAATCTAGCGCGAGCGCGCGTGGGCGAATGGATTCGTGAATTGTCTAAAAGCAACCCCAAAATTCCGAGTAATATCCTGCATGCCTTACAAAATGTGGAGCCCGCGCATTTGATGGATAAAAAATTATTTGATTTTAAAAATTTGAGACAGGAAAATTTTCATGAACATTGATCGCTATTTTGATGTTTTAGTGATCGGAAGCGGGGCAGCTGGCCTGAGCGGGGCATTGCGCCTCGCTGAAGCAGGCAAAAAAGTCGGACTGATTTGTAAAGGCTCGTTGCAGGAAAGTTCTACTTTATATGCGCAAGGGGGGATTGCCGCTGTATTTGATTCTGAAGATTCAACCGAATCGCATATTCAAGATACCTTGGTTGCAGGTGCAGGCCTTTGCGATGAAAGTGCAGTGCGTTTTACTGTCGAAAACGGTCGAGC
This sequence comes from Gammaproteobacteria bacterium, assembly GCA_048594525.1. Taxonomy (GTDB): domain Bacteria; phylum Pseudomonadota; class Gammaproteobacteria; order Francisellales; family CACEW01; genus JAJZUD01. Next base: position 718 of record JBMDXV010000188.1, read on the forward strand.
AGCGGTCGAATGGCTTGTTGCGCGAGGCGTTCAATTCACCAAAGAGCAGACGGAATCCGGCGAATGGCGATATCACCTCAATCGGGAGGGGGGGCATTCACATCGGAGAATTGTGCATTCAGATGATGAAACCGGTCGCTCGGTTTCAAACACCCTGGTTGAGCTTGCGAAAAAACACGTGAATATTGAAGTCATTGAAAACCAAGTGGTGATTGATCTCATTAAACAAGGCGGGCGCTGCATCGGCTGCTATGCTCTAGACGAAGCGCATCACATTGTGGTGGTGTTTGCAGCACAAGCAGTACTTCTCGCAACGGGTGGGGCGAGCCGAGTATATTTGTATTCGACGAATCCGCGGGTCTCGAGTGGAGATGGCATTGCAATGGCCTATCGCGCAGGTTGCCTTGTGAAGGATTTGGAGTTTAATCAATTTCATCCCACCTGTTTGTATCATCCGGAAGCGCGTTCTTTTTTATTAACAGAAGCCTTGCGGGGAGAAGGTGCGGTATTGCGTCTACCCGATGGACATCGCTTTATGCCCGCGTTTCATCCGCTTGCAGAAATGGCGCCGCGTGACATCGTTGCACGTGCGATCGACCATGAAATGAAACGTCTCGGAATCGATTGCGTTTATCTCGATATCTCCCACAAAGCCCCTGGCTTTATTTTGCAACACTTTCCCAATATTCATGCAACGCTCTTGAAATATGGTTTTGACTTGACAAAAGAACCCGTCCCAGTCGTTCCTGCTGCGCATTACACTTGCGGGGGCGTTCAAGTAGACTGCCATGCGCGAACTGATGTTCTGGGACTATACGCTGCGGGCGAAGTTACCTGCACAGGCTTACATGGTGGCAATCGCATGGCTAGTAATTCTCTCTTAGAGTGCCTCGTCTACGCCAAAGCAGCGGTCGACGATATTCTGGAAAACTGGAATCCCCATTTTAAACCCGAGCCGATTCGCCCTTGGGATGAAAGTTTTGTGGAAGATGCAAACGAGGAAATTTTAGTCACACAAAACTGGGATGAGATTCGGCGCTTTATGTGGAACTACGTCGGGATTGTGCGTTCTAACAAGCGCTTGCAACGGGCCTTTGATCGGATTCAACTCCTCAAGCATGAAATCCAAGAATATTATGCGCATGTCAAAGTGAATCGTGACCTATTAGAGTTGCGGAACTTAGCGCTCGTT
>JBMDXV010000189.1:0-3933 GCA_048594525.1 Gammaproteobacteria bacterium
CAAGAAAATGCCTATCGTACAAAAGTCCTGCTCAGATTTTGGTATCTAAAAAAAGGTGACAAAGTTGCGATAACGAGTTGGATGCGCCCCTTAAAATGATTCGCTGTGAATGCAACACTTCTAATCTCGAACACATTCAACTCAACGATGGGTACCTTCTTAAAACGACAGTGAATCAATCTAACCTGAAAAACGCACAATTGACGGGAGCTTATTTAAAATATTCCACCCTTTCTCAGAATATGATTCAAGGAATAGATTTTAGGCATACTCACCTCACAGTCTGACTTCCTTTAACCTTTAAAAATATTTCTGCTAGAATGCGTCAACTACAAACTCCTTCTCTTTTGGAGAATATGCAGCGATTTTTAAAAATTTCGATTCTATTTGTAGCAGCTCTTTTTCTGCTTCCTGCATTTTCCTGGACAACGATTACGGTTCAAAACGGCCAGACGATTGATGGTATCGCCGCGAAATATACGCCGAGCGGGGTATCGAGGGCAGACATGATGATTGCGCTCCGGAGTGCTAATCCGGGCTTAGGGGCCGGGCTCAAGTTTGGAACGAAGTTACGGGTTCCGACGACGCAAGTGGATGTACGCGAGGCGATCACCGGACGGACGACCACTGCTTCAACGTCGGCTTCGACAAGTAGCGCTGTTGTAAAGCCGAAAAAATTAACCCCGCCTTCACCGCCGCCCCCCCCTGTCAGCCCTAAAGTTTCGCCTCCGCCAGTTGCAGTAAGTACGCAAACCCAAACAAACAACACTGTGATTATCCATAACCTTCAGCAAGCTTTGATGAACCAGTCACTCACGCTGCAAACATATCAGGCGCAAATTGCGGATTTAACCAAGCAACTCAGTACAAAGGAAGCAAACGGGCAGATCGCTGCGCCTTATCATTTTATTTCTATTGAAAATATTTGGTTTCTTCTCGGGCTCATCACTTTGTTTGTTTGGTGGCGGAATCGTGAAAAACATACGGCAGAGACGCATTCGACTCCCCCTGTGAGGGAAATGCCGAGGAACTTTAATCGGGAAACGCCTCCCACCGAACCCGTCATCGCTACTTCAGTGCCTCAGAGCCCCACTAGTTCACGCGTTGAGCCCTCTCTTCACGCACAAGAGGATGAAGAGAGCTGGCGCCAAGTTGAATTGGATATTCCCTTGGCAATCCCACCTCAAACGCAGATTCAGCTTGAACCTGTTTTAAATCCCGAGCAGCCCCACCCCTTTTCAAATGAGCAACGCAACATTATCAATGCCATTGCGAATGATCATGATAATGTTGAATGGCATCTCGCTTTACTTGAGTTTTACGTCAAAACCAACAATGACGCGGGATTTGAACGCCACATGCATACGATGACCCGCACGGGCCTCATGATCGAGGGAGATAAATTGTGGGAAAAAATTCGTAAAATGTATTTGAATCATTGGATTTATAAAGGGGAGGAATAATGCAATTTTTGGATTTTGAACGCCCAATTGCAGAACTTCAAAGTCAAATTGAGTCTTTGCGCAAATCGGCGCAAGAAGGACGAAAGCTTAATTTTGATAAGGAAATCGAAGAACTTTCTAAAAAAGTAGACAACGTCACGCGGGAGATTTTTGCAGATTTGACCGATTGGCAGATGATACAGTTGGCACGCCATCCCGATCGGCCGTATACGCTGGATTATCTTCAGTTCGCTTTTACAGACTTTGATGAATTGCATGGAGACCGTAATTTCGGGGATGACCCCGCGATTGTAGGCGGCCTCGCTCGCTTAAATGGCCAACCTGTGATGGTGATCGGCCAGCAAAAAGGTCGCACCACCAAAGAAAAAATTTATCGTAATTTCGGGATGCCGCATCCTGAAGGCTATCGGAAGGCGCTCCGCCTCATGAAAACCGCAGAACAATTTGACCTCCCGGTCATCACCTTGATTGATACCCCCGGAGCCTATCCCGGGGTGAACGCCGAAGCACGCGGCCAGAGCGAGGCCATTGCCCGGAATCTCCGTGAAATGGCTGCACTCAAAGTGCCGATTCTTTGCCTCGTCATTGGAGAAGGGTGCTCGGGAGGCGCGCTCGGCATCGGCGTAGGCGACCAATTGCTGATGCAAGAATACAGCTATTTCGCCACTATTTCGCCAGAAGGCTGCGCTTCTATTTTATGGAAGAGCGCTGAGTTTGCACCCAAAGCGGCTGAAATCATGGGTATTACGTCAAAGAAACTCCTCAAACTTAAAATTGTCGATCAGATTGTGAAGGAACCCTTGGGCGGCGCCCACCGCGATCCCGTGGAAGCCGCGAATTTTATGAAAAAAGCCTTAATCTCCGAACTCCAGCGCCTCCAAAAAATGCCTATGGAAGAACTCCTTGAAAAACGCTATCAAAAACTCATGGACTATGGACGCTTTGAAATTCGAGCTTCCTAAGCTCAGCCCTCAACCCGGGCGAATTTTTATAGGCGTTAGCGGAGGGCTGGATTCCGTGGTATTGCTGGATCTTCTCTATACCAACCCGCCCCTTTTATCCCTGCTTCCCCATGCCCTCACGATTTTACATGTCCATCACAACCTCCAGGCTGAAGCGTCAAAATGGGCGGATTTTGTAGCCCGTCTTGCTGAAAAGTATCAGTGTGCTTTTGAAATGTGCACACTCAACCCGCAGGATTTTGTCGGTGAAAATGTTGAAGCCATTGCTCGCAAAGGACGGTATGCTTTCTTTGCAAGCCATTTAACGCGTCCTGATGATTATCTTTTTCTCGCACAACACCGGAATGATCAAGTCGAAACGTTTTTTTTAAATCTCCAACGCGGCTCGGGTTTAAAAGGCCTCACCGCCATGCCCTTTGCAAGACCTATGGGAAAAGGCCACCTCGTGCGCCCCCTTCTCAATCATTCACGCGCAGCGCTCGAACGCTATGCGCATGATCAGGGCTTAGCCTGGATTGAAGACCCCAGTAATCAGGACACTGCTTTAAATCGGAATTTTTTACGCGCCCAGATTTTGCCGATTTTACGTGAACGTTGGCCCCATTTTGATGCACACGTCGCGCAGGCCATCACGCATCTTCAAGACACGCGCACCTTGATCGACGATTACTTAAATGCGGACGTCCTCAAACTCGGCGTTCCCCTCGATCTCACGGCCTTAAAAAGTCTGCCGGAAGCGCGCCATATGATTGTGCTCCAGGCCTGGATAAAACACCATACTGGCAAAATACTCAGTCACACACAGCTTAAAATCATTTTAAATGAAGTCATCCATGCAAAAAGGGACAGTCGGCCATTGTTTGAAATTCCGGGCTTAGTGCTCAGGCGGGAGAAACATACCCTCGTCTTTAAACTTGATTAAAAATTAGCTTGCAGAATCTGAATTTATTTTATACAATCGCTTAAAATAAAACCATTCTTTTTTCATGCGGCTTCCGTTCTTTTCTAAAAATCGTTTTCGTCTGCAAACGGATCACCACTTTCTTTTGCTGGAGCAATTTGATTGCGCCACCCAATCCTGGCAAAAACGGGCTGAAACCCATTGTGAATATCCTACTGAAAAAACCTTACTGGCTTGGTTTCAAGGAGTGCCTAAACTGCGATATGCCCGGCTGAGCTTACTCTTGAATGCGGATTTATTTCAGTTTTACAGCCTGGATGCTTCACCCATAAACGGAGCAAATTCCTTTTCTCTTCAGAAACTGAAAGCTGAAATCACACCGCTCGTTCCTGTTGAGATCGACTGTGATCATACCCTGTTTGATCTCGCCCTTGTCTCAGGTGAGACCCAGCTTGTGCTCATTCAAAAAGGGCGCATCCAACTCGTTATCGCAACTTTGTCACCTTTTTTTAGATACCAAAATCTGAGCAGGACTTTTGTACGATAGGCATTTTCTTGGTCTATTATTTAACTCATTTTCAACTATCTTAATTGCCTCGTCGCTGAC
>JBMDXV010000019.1:0-3012 GCA_048594525.1 Gammaproteobacteria bacterium
TCACAACCAGGAAAGACGATAAAAACACTATCCAAATAAAAGTCAAAAAATTCAAGTTGTGCGGGCATAATCGTGTTTTTTGAAAAATAAGTCATTGATTATCTTTTTCTATTTTTTTAAAGTGTCAAACTTGGGTATAAAGTTGATGGCTTCCAGTTTCGCAGATGAACAAACGCTTCGGTTGACGCGCTTCCATAAAAGCCGCAAAGTTTTCATGAGTGGAGGCGCTCGCCCAGTCGTGATAATCAAGGACTGCTCTTTTTAATTTAGAGTCCGTGGGCTCAAAACCCAAAGGCTTGATGAGGTGAAGATGCGCGCCTGTGTTGGCGCAAAGTCGGATGATGTTACCCGTATTGGGGGCAATTTCCGGTTCAAAGAGGACAATGTGCAGCATGGAAAATCTCATCATCTATGCGTTCAATTAAGTCTGGTAGCCGAAGTGTGGCATAAGCGGGTTTGACGCGAATGCCATATTTGTTTAAGTTGTGGATGCGATGAATGCCTTCGCGCATTAAAGCATGTGCCCAGGTGAGGGGATGCCAGTCTGGGTGAATCTTAACTTGAAATTGAGTACATTTTTTGTGGAGTAAATCCACATCGGTGATGTCCATTTTATCTTGCAACACGGCAACAATCCCTTGATTCAATGCTTGGAGAATCGCTCGCTTTTTGGAGTCTTGATAAGTATTCCAGTCAATCACATCCTGACAGGAACGAAAACAGCCCCGGCAAATGTCGTCTCCATAAATGGTTGAACAGATTCCAACGCAAGGCGTGTCGAGGGGGCCAAAGCTAAAGGGCTTATTTGTCACCGGGCGTAAATTCAGACGGAGGATCAATTTTAGCACGCTGCATGCTATTCCGGAAAGTGGTCGCGCCAGGCAAGGCATCCCGAATATCTACGACAGATTTACCGAGCACACCGATTGCATCGATGATTGTATCTAGGCTTCCTTTAATTTGGTCGATATCCATTTCACCTGCTTGGGGCTTGAATGCAGAAAGCAAGTTTTGCGTTGCAGCGCGGGCTTCTAAAAGTTCTGTCATCGTATTTGCCATTTTATCACCCCATAATTTCTTCAATGTCTTCCTGAACATCCTGGGCAATATCCTGAAGAATTTCTTTATACTTATTGAGGATTTTGACTTGATCCTCATAGCATATGTTCTTTTCTTCTAACTGCTCTCGGATGGCAATCAGAATATTCTTGCGATACAGTTTAAGCTTTAGCTCGCGCTCATGCAATTCCTGTTCTTTTTGTTGAAGCTTTAACTCTTTTCCCTTTAAGGCCTGACTGTAGAGTTTAAGCTTTTCAACCTTATCTGCTAACGTTTCTATGCCCGGTTGAGTCGTCATGTTTGCTTCTCCAATCTGACACAAATGGACTCCGATTAACTTAGAGGTATTGTGACAGAAATAAATTATTTTGTCAATCTAAAGCGTTATTATAAAAAATACTAGATTAAATATCCTCACCTTTAAGTTTGAGTATGTCGTTTCATGACTTGTGATTTCTGTTTTTGCCAGTCTCTCGCTTTTGTCGCAGCACGTTTATCAAATTCTTTTTTACCTTTCGCCACCGCAACAAGGACTTTCACCCGACTTCCTTTCCAGTACAATTTTAAAGGGATGAGTGTATAGCCTTCGCGCTCGCGTTGGCCTTGAAGCCGCATGATTTCACGCTTTTGAAGCAAGAGTTTGCGTGTACGGGTGGTCATGGGAATCACATGAGTAGAGGCCGTAGACAAGGGTGTCACAATCGCGTTTAATAAAAAGGCTTCACCGCGTTTAAAAACCACATAGCTATCTGTGATTTGCACTTTTCCGGCGCGTAAGCTTTTGACTTCCCATCCTTCTAATGAAATACCGGCTTCGATTTGATCTTCAAAGTAATAATCGTGGCGGGCTTTCCTGTTTTCCGCGATGGTTGAGTCCACTTTATCTCATTTATTTGTTAAAATTTGCAATATATTAACACGGAGACAAAGGACTTGGAAAGAATCGAAAAATCAGCAGAGGTCTTGTGTCCGCCTGAAGCCGTCTACCCCCTCGTCGCGGATGTGGAAGCGTATCCCGAGTTCTTACCCTGGTGCTCAGCTGCTCGAATTCTAGGTAAAGGGGAGTCAAGCGTTGACGCGAGCCTCACTTTGAGTAAAGGAGGCTTGTCTAAAAGCTTTACCACGCGCAATACGATGATCCCTTTTGAACGGATTGAAATGAATTTATTATCCGGGCCGTTTAAACATCTTGAAGGCGTCTGGACATTCAAGCCGAGTACTCGGGGAACCGTGGTATCGCTGCGTTTAGAATTCAGCTTTGACAGCAGGCTCATGAGCATGATGCTCGGGCCGATCTTTCATCCCATAGCGAATACGCTGCTCGAAGCCTTTGTCAAACGGGCTGAGGCGCTGAGTACTCATGGACATTGAATGCGTCGTCGTGAGGGGAGCTGAGCTCCAAAAATGGAATCTCACGCTGCCGCCCGGTTCCACCATTGCCGAAGCTTTAAAGCAAGCTGGCATCAGCCTTACAACAGGAGAAGCTGTTGGCCTATTTTCAGAACTCAAATCTGAAGACACCGTCCTCCAAGAAGGAGATCGCCTGGAAATCTATCGCCCGCTCTTGCACGACCCAAAACTCAAGCGCCAAGCTCGGGTAGGTCAAAAAAATCTACCGAGGCGATGTTCTTCTGGTCTTTATCATAACTGAAAACCTAAGGCTTACCCGTTTCTGGTAAATCCGATGTGCCATAGGATGAAGATGCTTCCGGAGTATCTTCCAATAAGGCTCGAAAAGGAGTTTCTGCCTTCAGTTGCGTATTTGGCGCGAAGGCAGCAGAGACTGCAGAAACAAGTCCTGCTCCCAATAAAGTGGGGTGTGAATAAAAGTGCGGTCAGGTCAAGCAGCCTGCTTTAGCCAATAAGCCTCCCAGTTATGATTTGCACGACAAGTGCGCAAAGCGATTATGTTGGCAGCATGATCGACAGTCCACCATGCTCCTGGCAGTTTCA
>JBMDXV010000190.1:0-6473 GCA_048594525.1 Gammaproteobacteria bacterium
TGAATATTTACCATTACATTCATGACCGGATAACAAAAAAATACCAAATGCCTTCTCTGGCGGACATCATCGAAGAAAGATTTCAGCAAAGCTTTTTTAGTACTGCTTAAATAGCCAGCCCTCTTTTTTGAAGGGGATACCATCGAAGCCTTTTCCAAACTCTACAGTCAAATCACGAGCTAAGTTCTCTAATTGTTGTTTTCCGTAAGATGCTCTTTTCTCACCCTTCTGCTCATCTTCCACAATCAAACGGCCAATATGCCAATACGCTTGAACCATTGCACTATTGACCGCATGATAAACCTGAACCCTGGCTTGCTGAATAATTTGTCGTATATCATTCACAAGGTGGTTATTAAATTTATCCAGCTGCTTACTCATCACCCAACTCCTTCCTTTGCAAATATTCTCAGATTTTAACTTCTAAACCAAATGATTTATAATCAGTCACAGTCAAATTCCGACATCAACAGGATAACACAATTGATTTTATGTGGGACGCCTACTAAAATCCCGCCTTTCTCTTAAGACCTGCATCTTAATATGGAATCCTCTCAGGCTTTTAAAAGTGGGTTTGTTATTTTCGTGGCCTCCCTCCTTTTTTTTTATGCCTTTGCGATTGGAAATGCTTATAATTCCCTCGGGCCTTTTATTGCTGAGTCGTTTAATCTTTCTTCGACAAAGCTTGGGTTTATTTCTAGCCTGTATTTTTATACGGACCTCCTCTTTTTGATTCCTGCAGGAATTATTCTCGATCGATATTCTCCCCGGATTGTGATCAGCCTGGTTTTGCTGATTGCGTCCACTGGCGTATTGCTCACACCGCTCGCGCATAGTACAACCCTCCTCATTATCTCCCGACTCCTGATGGGATTCGGCGGCGGATTTTCACTCGTCGGCTGTTTGCGGATTGCGGTGAACTGGCTGGACTCCCGATATCTCGCAAGCGCAACGGGGTTTACGGTGACCATGGGAATGCTCGGCGGTTTTATGGTGCAGACCCCGCTCACGATTTTGATTCATCACACAAGCTGGCGTGAGGCGATGGTGATGGTGGCGGGGATTGGTTATGTTTGCATGTTGCTCATCTTTCTTTTTGTGCGTGATGCGCCGCATTTTGCGCTTGCTGCAACGCATGAGCGCAAGCGCCTTCATACACAAACCGGGACTTTAAAATGTTTAAAACTGGCCCTCTTGAAAAAGCAAAACTGGTTTTGCGGGCTCTACACGAGCCTCATGAATTTACCCATTTTTATGTTAGGCGCTCTCTGGGGGATTCCCTATCTCACCCAAGTTCAGCACTTTTCTGCCACTGAAGCGGCAACCGTATCAGGAATGCTTTATTTTGGCACGATGATTGGCTCGCCGGTCGTGGGCTCTCTCTCCGATAAAATGAAAAGTAGAACGCGGCCGATGAAAATAGGGGCCATTGCCTCACTGATTCTCATTTTGATTGTGATGGAGTTCGCCCCTGCTGAATTTTGGATCTTTGTGGTGCTCTTTCTGCTCTTGGGGTTTCTGACGAGCACCCAGGTGATCAGTTACCCCACCGTTGCTGAAAGTAACAATAAAATGGTCAGCAGTTCCGCAATCAGTGTGATTTCCATGATGTGTATGGGCAGCGGTGCTGTCATTCAAGTCCTATTCGGCTATCTCCTGGCTTATCAGGGACATGGCTCGATCAAAGGTAGCCTCACCCAATATCCCGCGAGTAGCTATGAACACGCCATGTGGTGTTTGCCGATTGCGTTTATTATGGCTCTCTTTTTCAACTATTTGATTCAAGACACAAAAGGACAAAATATCATATGAAACTTCTTGATTTTAATGTGGGCCTCGATCAGCCGTTTTTTCTCATTGCAGGACCCTGTGTCATTGAGAATGAGCGCTTGATTCTGGACACCGCAGAAACTTTAAAAACCCTTACCACCTCCCTCGGAATTCCCTTTATCTTCAAGAGCTCGTTTGATAAGGCGAATCGAACTTCGAGTCAAAGTTTTCGGGGCCCCGGGATGGAAGCAGGTCTTCGTATTTTAGAAAAAGTGCGCCGGGAATTAGACCTGCCTGTTTTAACGGATGTTCATGAAGACACGCCGCTTGATGAAGTCGCAAGCGTGGTGGACGTTTTGCAAACACCGGCCTTCTTATGTCGCCAGACTAATTTTATGCAACGGGTCGCCAAAACAAACAAACCGGTGAATGTGAAAAAAGGCCAGTTTCTCGCCCCGTGGGATATGAAAAATGTGATCAGCAAAATGACCGAAACGGGTAACACTCAAATCATGGCTTGTGAAAGAGGCGTATCCTTTGGGTATAACACCTTGGTTGTAGATATGACCTCCCTTGCCCTGATGCGGGAATCTTCTACGCCTGTTGTCTTTGACGCCACCCATTCTGTCCAGCAGCCAGGTGGCCAAGGCACATCGACAGGAGGCAATCGAAAGATGATTCCGGTGCTTGCCCGTGCCGCCGTCGCCGCAGGGATTTCGGGCCTCTTCATGGAAACGCATCCCAATCCGGCGGAGGCGCTGTCTGATGGCCCCAATTCCTGGCCTTTGCATCAAATGAAGCCTCTGCTCGCCCTCCTCAAAGAACTCGATCATGTAGTAAAATCACGTCAACTTTGGCAAGAAAATAATTAAACACAAGGAAACCCATGTCAACCATTAAAGATATCAAAGCGTTTGAAGTCCTCGATTCTCGCGGAAACCCCACGATTGCCTGTGAAGTCGTTTTAAGTTCAGGTCACACGGGGCTTGCGATGGTACCCTCAGGCGCCTCAACCGGGAGCCGCGAAGCTCTAGAACTCCGCGACAAAGATCCCAAGCGCTATGACGGCAAAGGCGTGAAGACGGCCATCAGCCATATTGAGAACACTCTCAAGCCTGCGCTCTTGCGGCATAAAATCAATGAACAAGCCAAGCTGGATCATCTCATGCTGGAAATTGACGGCACGGAGAACAAATCAAAACTCGGCGCAAACGCCATTTTAGCCGTTTCCCTCGCCTGCGCTCATGCTGCAGCGCATGATGCAGCCTTGCCTCTCTACCGTTATTTAAATCAAGATGGCGCAATCAGTCTGCCCGTTCCCATGATGAACATCATCAATGGCGGCGCGCATGCGGATAACTCCCTCGATTTTCAAGAATTTATGATCGTTCCCTGGGGCGCTTCTTCTTTTGCGGAAGCCGTCCGCTTTGGTGCGGAAGTGTTTCACACGCTCAAAAAAATTCTTCACAAAAAAGGCCTCAATACCAATGTCGGCGATGAAGGAGGCTTTGCTCCGAACATTGCTTCCCATGAAGAAGCCATCACCCTCATCCTTGAAGCCATTGTCCAAGCAGGATATCGGCCTTTTGACGATATTGCCCTGGCACTCGATTCCGCAAGCTCCGAGTTTTACAAAGACGGTCACTATCACTCCGAAGGTAAAAAACTCACCTCAGCCGAAATGGTGTCGTATTATGCACATCTTGCCGAGCATTATCCCATCATCAGCATTGAAGATGGCCTCGCTGAAGGCGATTGGGCAGGATGGAAATTGCTCACCGAAAAGCTCGGACAAAAAGTCCAGTTGGTGGGCGACGATATTTTTGTCACCAACCCTAAGATTTTCAAGAAAGGAATCGAAGAGAAAATCGGCAACGCGATTCTGATTAAACTCAATCAAATCGGCACCTTGACAGAAACTTTGGACACCATCCATATGGCACACAAGTCGCATTACAAAACGATCATTTCTCACCGCTCTGGCGAAACGGAAGACACCACGATTGCAGACCTTGCCGTAGCAACCCACGCGGGTCAAATCAAGACAGGTTCTTTGTCCCGCACTGACCGGGTCGCAAAATATAATCGCTTGATCATGATTGAACAAACATTAGGAAAACAGGCTGTATTTGCAGGGAAGGACGGGTTTAAATGAGTCGTCCCCTCTTAAAGCGACAACAATTTATTTCGATTTTAGTGGCTGTTTTAATTTTGCTGCAACTTCCCCTGTGGATTGGAACAGGGAGCATCTTCAGCTTACTGCACACCTATTATGAGCAATATCAGGTGATTCAGGACAATGGCCGCTTTCGCCTCAATAATGTTGAGCTTGAAGACAAAATTTCGGCTTTGAAAAATAGCCCAGATGAGATTAATGCACGCGCGCGCCTGGAGCTCGGGCTCGTGGGTGCCAATGAAACCTATTATCAGGTGGTCAAGCAATGAAAATCGGATGTTTCGCCTTTGGGGTGATGATATTTCTGGCAGGCTGCGGCCAGAGCGGGCCCTTATATTTACCCGCCCACAATCCTGCCGCAGCAATCCCTCCAACACATTCATAAAGCTGCCATGCAAGTCCTTTATATTGGCATCATGTCCGGCACAAGCCTCGATGGAATAGATGCCGTCCTCGTTGATTTTGCAGGGGAGGCTCCTCATCTCATTGCATTAGAGCATTCTGATTTTCCAGCGCCCCTGCATACTCGGCTTCGATCCTTGACGGCTTCCCAAAGCAGTAGCCTGATCGCGCTCGGCGAAGCACATACCGCACTCGGTGAAGCCTATGCCGAAGCAGTCACCCGTCTTTTAGAAAAGACAGGCTTCAAAAGCCAGGATATCCAGGCCATTGGTAACCACGGGCAAACGCTGTTTCATCACCCTCAAGGCCCCTATCCGTTTACGATGCAAATCGGCAATCACTCCGTTCTCGCTGCACGCACAGGCATCCCTGTGGTCGGCGATTTTCGCAGCCTCGACATGGCCTACGGTGGTCAAGGCGCGCCCCTTGCGCCTTTATTCCACCTCGCGTATTTAGGTGATCCTCATAAAAAAATTGCTCTCCTTAACTTAGGCGGGATCGCGAATGTCACAATCTTAGCGGGGCACACGCTCGTCGCTGCTTTTGACACGGGCCCGGCCAATGGTTTAATGGATGAGTGGATGCAAAAATACAAAGAGAAGCCTTACGATCAAAATGGTGAAGAAGCCCGAAATAGTCAAGTTGATCCTGTTCTCCTCTCTCATCTGTTACAAGATCCTTACTTTGCAAAACGCCCACCCAAGAGCACAGGCCGTGACTATTTTAACTTATCAAAACTCCCTGAGTCCGTCAGCATGGCAACCCTCGCCGAACTCACCATTCAATCAATTCAACAGGCACTCGTGCCTTTTCAAGTCGATGAAATCTGGGCCTCTGGTGGCGGCGCATTCAATGGTTTTTTGCTAGAAAGATTGGGCGCCCACAGCATAGCTGAAAAAGGCTGGCACCCGCAGGCGATAGAAGCCCTTGCATTCGCTTGGCTCGCTAAAATGCGAATGGAACATAAAAAGTTCGATTTGGGTAAAATAACAGATTCATCTCAACCCCTGTGCTTAGGACAAATTTTTAGTACTTGACTCATGCCATTTACCCCCTACTGCAAGGAAGATATGATTTTTCTGGACACAAGCTCAAAAAAAATATAAAATATAAACATGAAAAAAACCTTATGGACCCTTGCTCTTCTCATCGCCTGCTTAGATTATGCGGAAGGGACGATCTATACCTATATTAGCCCGAATGGCGTATCTACTTATACAACGCCCACTGAAACCAATCCCACTCCGGCCACAGGCGTTCAGCTTACGGGACAATTGGCAGGCGCACTCACTGCGGCAAGCGCAGCGCGGACGACAGGAAATCCTGCTGCCATCATGGGCACACAAAATGCACTCATCAATACAGGTGCGAATGCGGTGTCTGCTGCAATCATGGGCGCTATTGGTCCGATGGTGCACGCGCCTTGAAAGTATAAATTTATTTGATTGCATTTATTTTTTGGCCCTGTTAGACTTCTGGCCTATTCATTTCTGTGAGAAATTTTAGAGCCATGCCTGCCATTCGCACCAAAACCATCATTTTCACGCTCTTTTTAGCCATTTTTGTTGACTCCATGGGCTGGAGCATGGTCTACCCTCTTTTTTCTTCTCTTTTCTTAATGAATTCAACAGGTATTTTTGATGCCAATATGGCGCTTGCCACACGCAATGAATGGTTTGAATTTTCCATTGGCATATACTGCTTTTTTATGCTGATCATGGCGCCAGTTTTGGGTAGTCTATCGGATCGGTATGGGCGCAAAAAGATTTTGCTTTTGGCATTATTCGGAAGCTGCGTCGGCTTTTTAGCGGGAGCGATCGGGGTGGGCCTCTCCAGTTTCTGGCTGATCGTTGTGGGACGCTGTGTTGCAGGAGCAACGGCAGGTAGCCTCCCCATTGCCCAGGCCGCGATTATGGATATCAGTGAAGCACATCAAAAAGCGTCGCGCTTGAGCCTCGTCATCCTCGGAAATGTCCTCGGCTTTGCCTTTGGCCCCGCGATTGGTGGCTTTTTTATTGATCGCTCAATTTGGGGAAGTCATGTGAGTTATATGACTCCTTTTCTGGTATCGGCGCTTGTGAGCTTTCTCTGTGTTGTATTACTGGGCCTTGTCTTTAAAGAGACC